>DCFY01000041.1:2991-10785 GCA_002315155.1 Megamonas sp. UBA1792 | reverse complement strand
ATCTTTTTAATGTCCTGCTGTAATATTACCTTCATCTTTATCATTCTCCTCGATATATTTTAAGCTTAAATCAATTGCTCTCTTTTCAACTGCTTCCAATGTCTCACCCTTTACCTGCGCACCAGCAACATTCTGATGACCACCACCGCCAAAGCTTTCCATAATGACCTGAACATTAATCTCGCCTGTAGACCGGGCACTAATGCCGACCGTATCTGGTTTTAACTGAAAAAGTACAATACTCATGCGTACCGACTCAATACGCAATAAGGAATCCGCAACCTGTGCCGCAATGGTTTGGATATTTAATGTATTTTCCGGACATGCTGCCACAATTAGGCCGCCTTCAAAGAACTTCGATCCTGCCGTTGCTCTGGCCTTGGCAAGATTCGTTTCATAATCTGTCCGAAAAAGATGGCGTACCATCACAGGATCTGCCCCACTGCGCCGCAAATACGCTGCAGCATCAAAAGTCCGTACCCCCGTCTGCACAGCAAAGTTTTTCGTATCGACAACAATGCCCGAATAGAGTGCGGTTGCATCCATGCGCGTAAGTACAAGTTCCTCACTAAAGTACATGAGAAGCTCTGTAACAAGCTCACTCGTAGATGAGGATGCCGGCTCGATATAGATAAGCAGTGGATTTTCGATAAACTGTTCACTGCGTCGATGATGGTCAATGATGATTTTCTGGTCGACACGTTCCAAAAGTTCCGGACCTGCAACAAGATGTGGAATATGCGTATCTACAATAAACAACACAGGATTGATCGCCACAATCGTGGTAAACTCCTTCGCTGAAATAAAGAGGTCTGCATATTCCTTTTTATCTTTAAGCATTTCCATAAACTTGTCCACGCCCTCATTCATATCACTCAAAATAATATGGACCGGTTTGCCAAGCTGACGGGCCATTTTTGCTACACCCATGGATGCACCAAAACAATCAAAATCCTCATTGTGATGACCCATGATAAAGACCTCATCCGAGTTCTCAATAATTTCATTGATTGCATGGGCGACAACACGTGCCTTCACACGCGTATGTTTTTCTACAGCCTTGGCCTTGCCGCCATAGAACTGTGTCTTACTATCAATTTGCACAGCTACCTGGTCGCCGCCCCGGCCAAGAGCCAAATCGAGACCAGCCTGAGCCTGTTCTCCGAGCTGGCTCATTGTCGTCGCCGAACTGGCTACTGCAATACCAAAACTCAGTGTTACGGGGAACTTGTTTGCACCACTTAGTGCCCGAACCTTATCCAGAATATCAAACTTTTCTGCAAGAGCCCGATCAAGAGACTGGCGCTCCATAACAATAATGTAAAGATCATCCGATACCCGGCGCAAAAAGCCACCGATATTATGGCTCCACTCGTCTAAAAGACGATTCACCTCAAAAACAATAGACGTACGCTGCGCTTCACTAAGTCCCTGCAGCACCTCATCATAGTTATCAATCTGGATATAGCCCAGTGCCAGTTTGCCCATGGCATGTTCATGCTTCAAATGTTCGACTTCTGATACATCCCATACGTAAAGTGCCATAAGCCCATGCAAATCTTCTGTTGTCGAGACCGGACGATATTTTACATTATAGTATTTATCCCCATGGGCAAATACATACTCGCCTTCCGATCCCCATATCGGAGCCGTTATAATACGCGGCCAAAAATCTTTAATTGCCGTACCAATTACCGGTGGTTCATCAAGCCATTTATTCAGTTCAGCATTATGCCATTGCAGACGCCCATCATTATCAATAATCAGTATTGCTGCTGGTACCTTTTCGATTGCATAATTCGATACTTCATTTACGTTACGGACAATATTTTTACAGTAATTATCAAAAGCTTTTTTCCGGTCAATACAACGTTCCCGACCAAAAAAGAACAGGCATATCCATACAATAAAGCTAATAGAAGCCACATATCTATTATAATGCAGAATAACAAGCAGAAGCCCGCCAGTAACTGCCATATGTATACAAATATCCATCCAGGCAGACAAATTACGAGGCATAGCTACCCCCCCATTTCAAATCATTATCCATTTTTTTGTCCAAAACGGCGTCGATAATCAAAGACCATGTCAAAAAGACCGGTAAATGCCAGTATTTGTGCAAACATTCCATTAAACAGTATAAGGATAAGTATAATCCATCGCACAAATTTTGACAAATGTGCCTGTTCCGCCCAGTATTGAAATAAAGACAGCCCCTGTATTAAACCAACAAAAGTCGCGAGCATATTCATATTCATTGCAATCTGATACAAGAGGTCAATTTGACGTGTGCCCCCCCAATACATCCCAACAAGGCCAAAACCATAGAGATAGATAAACACTTTTGGTAAATGCCACTGTCTGAATGGTGGAAATTCAGGTACATCTGACATTCCCAGACGCCGTAGGACCTTACCCGCAACAATAAAATTAATAAAGGTATCAAGCAGGCCCATAAGTACAACAATCAGCGGCATCAGTATGGATACAATCTGCATACTCTGCGCAAAAGCATTTGCTGTTTGCTCAATCTGTTCCTCATTCATGTTCATATCTCGATAAATATCAATCGAATCATTGAATGCATCCTTCATCATATCTACCTGCATATTAAGTGGATTGATATTCGTCATCGCAAAGACAAGTCCCAGTGCTACAAGCTTTGCCACAATCGAGACAACAATCGTCGTCAAAAATATTTTTGTAGTTGAGAATCCCCTGCGATAGCCTATTCCCAGCATAATTCCAACCGGTGCGAAGGCAATGACCATACGCAGTGACAATATCGGTTCTAAAAGAACCGCCATAAGCACACCCGATACAAAAATCGACATAATGCCCCAACGCAGGCCATGCCGCACAATAAGCACAATAACCGGCAATGGCCAGATCAGTGCTGCAAGCGCACCAACAACCGGAACATAGACCGCGATAAGTGCCATGATTACAGTCATCGCCGCCAGCAGTCCGCTCTCCGTCATTGATGTTATTTTATGATTAACCATTTCTCCACCCTTTCAAGCTTCCGTACCCCATTATATTCTATCCTGCCAGCAGACTTCCTTCTATTGCAAAAAATTTGCCGGATGATTCGTCCTGCTCCTGTTTATCCAATCCTCTACAATTATATTATACTTTCACCTTAAATACAAAGCTATTCTGTAAAAGTCCGGCAAAACCAAACAGACCAGCATCAAAATGATACCGGTCTGTTTGTCACTTTAGTTCATTTATCAAATGCACTCAAATCAAGAGCCTCAAAACCTCGTAGAAGATTTTTAACCTGTGCAGCAATTTTTTTGCATTCACCGACTTCTTTACCCTCAATATTCAACGGCATATTAGGATCATGCAAGGACATACGCAGAAGTGCCCAGCCCTTAGCAAATACAATACGCACGCCTTCATACGACGGCGACACGAATTTCAGTCCAGCAGTTTCAGCACGCTGCGTAAATGTCGCCAGAACTTCTTCACCATACGTATGGAAATCCTCCGTTTTAATCCTAAGACGGTATTCCACACTTTCCGCCGGATATCCCAATGTTTTGATAAGATCGCCAAAAGCCCTGCCATCCTGCTTTGCTCTGGCAGCTGCAATAAGCATCTTCACTGCAAGATAAGCTCCATCATCAAGATAGTAATTTTCACTGAGTGCACCGTGACCTGATGTTTCAATCGCAAGCGGCGATACTGTACCAGCTTTATTAAGACGCTTGCATTCATCAATAACATTCTTATAACCACGTTTAAAGCGATGATGTTTAAGCTTAAGATCTTTCTCAATGAATGTTGCCAGTTCGTCAGATGTAACCGAATCCGTAATAATCGTACTGCCTGGATAATCCGGTGCAAGAATTGCAGCCATCATAGCAATGAGTGCATTGCGATTTAGCTGTTCCCCATCCGGCAAAACTGCTGACATACGATCAACATCTGTATCAAAAATAATACCAAGATCTGCCTTGCTGCTGAGAACAGCCCCCCGGATTGCATCCATTGCCTGCTGATTTTCCGGATTTGGAATATGATTGGGGAAATATCCGTCCGGATCAAGAAACAGACTGCCTGATGTATCCGCCCCAAGCACGTCGAGTACCTTCGCTGCAAAAAATCCACCCGCACCATTACCAGCGTCGACAACAATATGCATACCTTTGAGCGGATGTGCATAGTCTGCTGCCTTAATGCCTTCACAGATCTTTCGGCAAAGATTTTTGGCATAGAGTTCGATAAGATTGACCTTTTCCACCGCCGTAATATCCACAATCTGCTGCCTGCCTTCGACAGCCAGTTTTAACACTTCAGTGATTTCGCTTTTTTCAAGCCCACCATCTTCAGTGAAAAACTTAAGCCCGTTTCGATTATACGGCAAATGACTTGCCGTAATCATAATAGATCCATCCATATTCGTTTCATTGAATACAATTGACATAAACATCGCTGGTGTCGACGCGAGTCCGCAGTCAACTGCTGCAGCCCCTTCTGACACGATTCCCCGGAGTGCTTCCTCCCTCAGACTATTTGCTGATATACGGGAGTCATGCCCTACAGCAACTTTCAAATCCGCCGCACTCTTACCTGTTTTTTTTACCAAAAACTTCACAAAAGCAGCCACGATACGATTTGCGGCCTCTGGGAACAGTGTTACAGGCTCATCTGCAACCCCCGCTGTCGCAACACCACGTACATCACTGCCATTCTGGAGATTCATCATCGCTTTTTCTGAAATCATAAAACTACCTCCATATTATAATATCTAAAACAATATTTTTATTTCATATCACCTGTATCTAGAACAAAAATAAAGAAACAACGCAAAAAAGGTGCCGCTTCATAATGCGGCACCATCCATTTTTATGCACCAAAGAATTCATTTTCTGCTGCTATACAGAGCATATGGTAGACTGGCAAATGATATTCCTGAATCTTATATGTTTCTTTTTCCGGCACACGAATACAAATATCCGATATGTTCCTGAGCTCACCGCCACCTTCACCCGTAAGTGTAATAACCGTAAGCCCCTTGACCTTTGCCATCTCAGCACCATAGATCACATTTGTCGAATTTCCCGATGTACTAATGCCCAAAAACACATCACCCTTTTCGCCCATGCCAAGAACCTGCTGTGCAAACGACAGATCCGGCGCCTGGTCATTTGCAAACGCTGTATTCAGTGCAATCTGATTTACAAGAGAGATTGCAGGGAGCGTACTTTGCAGATGATCTGCCAAATAGTCTGCATGTTCTGGAAAAAGTGCTTTGATTTCCTCACGCATGGACGGCTTGATCTTTCTCGGCAAAATAAACCCCTTCATAAGTTCTCCCACAATATGCTCCGAATCTGCCGCACTACCGCCATTGCCGCAGATAAGCAGCTTATGCTTCGCGCGATAACTATCACAGAGTGCTGCAACAGCTGCGACCATATCGTCCCTGCAATCATGAAGTGCCGGATAGCGTTCGATAAGATCATCAACTGCAGTCACTGTGGATTCTTTTATCATTTGGTCATCGTCCCTTTCGTTCAATAAAATAGCAGCATTTTTTTATCTTCTGCGATATTCATCTGCTTTGCTCTTTGCCTCATAGCCATTGTTTGATGGCGTGATATCAATAATTTTTTTCTGTGGCTGTTCCTGCTGTGGTTGCTGATGCATTGACGTTTCGTAGTTGTTACGATATACATTATCGTTTTTTTCCTTGGAGCGTCCGCGGAATTTATTCCAAAGTATACGTCCGATCATGAATACTGCTCCAAAAATAACAATATTCACGAGAAGGCCCATAATATCTCCCATTACTCCACCAAGACCACCCATGCCAAACAAATTACTGAGCATGCTGCCGAGGAACATCCCTCCTGCAAGAAGACCTATGTTGCGCATCATGCCGCCCCATGGTGTGCTGCTCTTTGTTGCAGCAGCTGCTGCATTGGCTTTTGCACCTGTTGCAGGTGCTTCTTTCGTAAGTGACTTTGCATCGGTCGATGGTTTATAGTCCTTCGACTGCGTTGTCTTTGTTGATGGTTCTGATACATTCTTCTGCGTTGTTACACTGTTGCTTGTCGTCCTTGGTGCAGACATACGTGCACCACCCTTTGCTGCAAATGCCACTGATGTCATGACAAATACACAAAGAAAAAAGATCGTCCCTATTTTTTTAAGATTCATTTTTATTCTTCCTCCCGAAATGCTTTAATATCTTCTGGAAATGCATAAATTTCACCCAAGGTATCAAGCTCGCCGGATAAATAGCGATCGATATCGTGTACATCGATATATAGCTTACAGTCAATATTAAGATACCCTTGTTCCTTCGCTTGGCTCAAATCACGAATCGCCATAAGCTTTTCTCTGAGTTTCAGACATTCCTCACGAGTTGCATGGACATCCAGCTTAATCTGTGGAATCCCGTACTCTTTGAGAACATCCTGCATCGTCATTCTTTCTGACATGGAAATCCCCCTTAGTTTTCTTCTATCCTACATTATCTGTCTGGTTCTTTTCTGAAAGTCTTCTGCCGACATCTCACAAAATACAGACTATTTCTATTTTACTATACTTTAGTCCTCCAGACAAGAAAAAGTATTTTTCATGCTCCAAGGAACTGTGCTTTCATAATCGCCACAAAAAGAAACACAAACAGCCCTATAAGCAAGAAAACCGGTACCAGAATGGCCGCAATTGCTTTTTTGAATGGAAGATGAAGTACCTCCTTAACTGCCAGCACATAAAGGCACAGTGCCCATACACGGCAGACCATCGGCAAAAAATCAGGCAGACTGATTGACACTGCCGCACTTCCCAGTATAAGACCAATTATATCAAAAACACTGATATAACCCATTACGATCAAAAGCTGCCGCATACTCCCCTGCCCGCCAAACAATCGTGCAAAAAAATATGCAATACAAGCCGCAGCGCCCCATACTACAAACGGCAGAATAACCATCACAACCATGCTGACTGCCGCGACTGACGTTGGCATATCCTTGAATACAAATCCCGCTAAAACTGCCGAAACAATCGCCGATGTGCTGACGACAACCATTGCTTCCTTCATAACCCCCTGCGCTGCCAATACCGGAATTGTTTGCTGTGGATACCTTATAAGCTCTATCAACTTTTTTATTAAATTCTTCATACATACACCGCCACCTTCTGTTTTTTTGTTTTTTATCCATCATAAAGAAAAGCTGCCGAAATAAGCTTTCAGCAGCACTTGTTATTTTCGATCAAGAATCTTTTGCAGTTCACGCACCGCTTGAAGATGCGTTTCATAGTCAAGATCATTTGCATCATATTCCATACGCTTTTTGAGCGCATCAATCTGTACTTGCAGCTTCATCCGCACTTCTGGTTTTAAACTCATATCGCCGCCTCTTCCAATAAAAGCTGTAATTCCAATGTATTGTCCCAGCCTTCTTCCTTCAAGCTGGCATCCGTCGGAGCAATGCTTAGTAAAAGCTCTATGGTTTCCGGTTCTAAATATTCAAAATCCACTTGCACTTACCGCCTTTTCATACAATCTTACATCTTCATTCTAGCCGAAAACCTTTGTTTTTGCAAGAGCTTCCGAAAAGATACTCTTCACATATATAATTGAGCAGACAGTAACCAATTGTTTTAGCTGCCATTCAGTATATACTATTCAATTAGTTATACTCCTATTGTAAACGATATCTTTATGATCAAAAGATGCAAGGTGCTTATCTGTCAGATTAGCTTATACCCTCGCATCAAAAACTGCCATACCAATTTCGCAGTATAGCAGTTCATTCCTATATCGTT
>DCFY01000041.1:0-2653 GCA_002315155.1 Megamonas sp. UBA1792 | reverse complement strand
TTTGCTGCAAGTTCCGCCAGACTCTGACTTGCCTGTGCAACCTCACGCATTGATGCAGCCTGTTCCTCAGTTGCCGCCGAAACCGACTGGCAGTCAGACGCACTAGACTTGCTGATACTGTCAATATGATCGATTGATGCCATCATAGAATCACAGTCAAGAACCATCTGGTTGATTGAAGTTGAAATACCAACAATCTCATCCGACAATTCAGCAATTGCCGATACAATATTCTTGAAAGTCGTATCAGCTGAGTCCACTGCACTCAGGCCTATTTTAACACCATCATTACTGCTCTTTGTTGCATCAATAGCCGTATCCATATCTTTCTGATTCTTCATTACAAGTTCAGCAATATTCTGTGATGCCTTATTTGATTCTTCGGCAAGCTTACGAACTTCCTCCGCAACAACAGCAAATCCTTTGCCATGTTCACCAGCACGAGCGGCCTCGATTGCCGCATTCAGTGCCAAAAGATTTGTTTGATCTGCAATCGTAGAAATCAGTTCCACCATACTATTAATTTTCTTCGACCCTTCAGCCAATTCCCTAATTGAACGTTCAACATTCACCGATCCCGCTTCGATTTTATTCATCTGGACAACAACCTTGGCAACTTCATTGCGCCCACCCTCTACTTCCTTATTGGTATGGTCCACAATTTTTCCAACCTTTGTTGCCTTCGTTGAAATCATTCGGGCTGCTCCAGCTATATTTTTTGCCGCTGTCGAAGACGTGTGGGCTTCATTTGCCTGCTTTTCAGCCCCTTCGGAAATATCCGTAATAGACTCTGCTACACTTTCCGCTGCATCAGATGATTGCGTAGCATTTGCCGTGAGCTCTTCACTTGTCGACGCAACCGTTTCTGCCTGTGCCTGTGTGTTTTTAATCAGTTTTGCCAGGGTCATCTGCATCGTAACAAAGCCTTTTGCCAACTGACCGATTTCATCTTCCAAGTCAATTTTCATTTCACGCGGACGCAAATCACCACTGTTCAGGATATTATATTCATTCAAAATGTATTGCAGCGGTGCCGCTATTTTTTTTGCAAACAATATAATAATCGCAATTGCCGCCAGCAAAGAAAAAAGTGCTACACCAATCAGAATTTTGCCAAGTCGATTGACTGGTGCATTTACTTCATCTACCGGAGCAACAATACACAGTTCCCAGCGATTGCCTTCCAATTCAATCGGAGTCATCATCGACATCAATTCTGTACGATCTTCCTGCGCATAATTAAAAGAAACCTTTTCCTTGCTTTCGATTGCTGATGCAAATGCTGACTGTAGTTTACTGTCCGCTGCATCTTTCACATTCGCCTTTCCAATAAGTTCTTTGTTTCTTGGCTCCGCAAGAATAAGCCCATCCTTATCTATAATATAGCCATACCCTGTATCAGCAAATTTTGTCTTTTCCATCAGCGTTGTCAGATAGTCCAAAGGAACTGTACCACCTATAAAACCAATCAATGTTGTGCCTTCCATAACCGGAGTCACCAGCATAACAGACAGTGCCCCCGTCGTTGAGGAAACAGACGGCTCTGATACATACGATTTCTTATCTGCAAGGATATGCTTCGTATAGGCCCGTGTCTTATAATCAAACTTGCTGCCTTCTGCTGTAATGCCATAATCATGTGCCGGGTCTTTCAAGTTAATAAAAAACAATGTGCTATACCCCTTAACCCGCTTTTCTTCTGCCGCCAGTCGTTTTACAATAGCATCTTCATCCAGTGAATGTACTACAGTAAGATTTGCAATTGACTCCAAATGATTCATTTGTGTCTGAATACCATATTCGACAGTTAATGCATATTTATCAGAAATAAGGCGTAACGACTCCAGCGACTGATCCTTCATACTATTTCGTGAAATATAAAAACTGATACTCATTAACGCAATAAAAGAAACTAAAAACAATGGAATAAGTACAACCAACATTTTATTTCTAATTTTTGTAAACCTCATACACCCAGCCCCTTTTATTAGAAAACATTTTTGAGTATTGCAAATTTTCTTTATTTTTTAGTACGTAATAAAGCTTCTGCAAAATCTATTTTAATTATATCATGATTTATACCAACGATACAGCTATTAAAAAATTTTATTACTTATGTCCTATAGATATTCTACTTATTTCTTAACTTGTTTATATCATCTTTATTGCAGGCTTTGTCTTTTGCAACAAGAAAAAAGGTTGATGTTATTCCGGTTTAGCTCAAGCTTTATCTTTCCTTCATTTGAAAAACAAGGCTTTCCTTATTTTACACAAAAAGTTATCCTTTTCAAATTCACAAGACGATTGTCGTACAGCTGCATGGCTAATATTTTTCGTATAAATATCTTATAATAACCACTTCTTTAAGAAAACAAAAAGTTTCCCGATAATTTAAATTTATGCACTTTTTTCATTTTCTATAGGTTCAGAAAAAAAAAAGTACATTCATAGCAGCACTGCGATATTTCTTGACTTCTTCACCGGAAAAACAAGGCCTATTTCTCAAAGCAATATATTCTGTTGTGTTTTCTACAGTCATCAGTCAAAAAAAAAAGAAAAGCCACATTAATTTGAGTCTCCTGTTCCTCCCCATGCTATATTTATCCTATAAAAAGATTATTTATATTTTTCAACAAAAGTATTAAGATCTTCC
>DCFY01000037.1:2013-18617 GCA_002315155.1 Megamonas sp. UBA1792 | reverse complement strand
TATCTTGTGAGTTTTCGTAATCATGGTGATTTCCATGAGGATGTTGTCAATGTTATTATGAAAGACCTTATCCGGCTTATGCAGCCGCGGTATATTGAGGTGTGGGGAAAATTTCTGCCGCGTGGCGGTATTTCAATTGATCCATATGCAAACTATGGAAAAAAGGGAACAAAGTATGAGAGTCTGGCCTGGGATCGTTTTAGGCAGCATGATCTTGTTGGTATGGATAAGGTGGATAATCGCTAAAGAATTTTTAGGATATGGAGTGTGGAAAATGAACAATCTTTTGCGGAATGTTTTAATGCGTAGAAGTATCTATAAGTTTGATTCACGTCAAATCAAGGATGAAGAACTGCTGGAGATTCTTGAGGAAGGTAAGCTTTTATCTAATGCCGCGAATAATCAGGCCTGGCATTTTACAGTTGTACAGAATCGATATGTTCTGAAAAAACTCAATGAAGAAGCCAGTTCAGTGTTTGCAAAGGAACCCGGGATGGAAAGAGAAAGCAAGCTGCAGGAGGACTATGGCTTGCTGGCAACGGTTCCGATGCTTTTGATTATTTCTGGTCGTGATAATTTGAAGTATGCGGAAGATGCAGCAAATACAGTTTTTGGCAGTATGATGCTTGTTGCAGAAAAATATGGCATTAGCTCTTGTTGGATCAGTTCGATACCACAGCTTTTTTCTGTGGATGCAGGAAAAGAAGTTCGTGATATGATCAGCATTCCTCATGGGTATGAACCGCTTTGCGTCGGGACATTTGGTTATAAAGAAGCAATGGTGCGTCCAGATGCGTTTTTTTCGGAGGATAATGTCGTAAATATCATAAAATAGAAGATAAGGATAAGCGGCATGAGAGATTGTTGTTTGTTCTAAAAATGGCGTTTCAAGAAAAGAAACGTCATTTTTGTGATATGGGGAGGATTTATAGTGTTGCAAGTGTATACAGGCAATGGCAAAGGGAAGACAACCGCGGCAATTGGACTTGTTGTTCGTGCACTTGGTGCAGGGATGCATGTTTATATGATGCAGTTTATGAAAAGTCTGTCCTATAGTGAGCAGCATGTTTTGCAGGGGTTTTCACCACAACTAAAGCTCAAGACAACAGGGAAACCTTTCTTTGTGGCGAAAGAGGGAATGCTGAGTCCGGCTGAGAGAAAAGCATGGGGAACAAAGGTGGTGGTTTTTCCTCCGGGAAAACCACCAGTAAACTATGTACATCTTATGCAAAAAAGTGTGAAGGAAGCCGCACTTGCCACAGTGACAGGAAAGTATGATATACTTGTTCTTGATGAAATTAACGTGGCACTTTTTTATGGTTTGCTTTTGCAGGAAGATGTAGAGACGTTGCTCAGGACAGTGCCGGATACGACCGAAGTTGTTATGACAGGAAGAGAAGCACCAGACTGGCTTATTGAAAAGGCGGATCTTGTGACAGAAATGAAGGAAATAAAGCATTATTATGCAAAAGGAATATCTGCACGCAAAGGAATTGAAAATTGAAAGACTGCAGAAAGATTTTGTATAGCATGAGAGGTAAATATGTTTAGGAAAACGAGAAAGGAAATACGAAGGGTGGACTATACGAAAAAAATCATATGGGGAGTCTGTCTGCTTGTTTTTGCCATGGCAGCGGGGGGAATGATTGCGCTGAGGCAACAGAACATGGCGAGCAAGGTAGATATGGCACCAGAGGCACAGGCTGCGCGTATTGTTGCAAAAATGTCGGATGGTGAAAAGATTGGTCAATTGCTTATAATTGGTGCGGCAGGACCAGCATTTGATGAGAATACACGTTATATGATGAATCAGTACAGCATAGGCGGCATTATACTTTTTGATCGTAATATGAATACACCGGAACAGGTGCGTAATCTGACAGAAAAGATACAGCAGACAGCCCGGGATGATGATATGCTGCCGCTCTTTATCGGAATCGATGAAGAAGGTGGTGCTGTCGCACGCATGCAGCAGTATATTCCTGTGCCACCGGCCGCTGGTGTTCTTGGTGCTGCTGGTGACCTTGCCGGGACAAAGTCATGGGCTCAGGCGACGGCACAGACACTTATGGACCTTGGAATTAACGTAAATTTTGCTCCCGATGCAGATTTGGGAATTCCGGGGCGATCCTACGCTGGTGTACCGGATATTGTAGCGAAGTTTATTGAGGCTGCTGGAAGCGGCTATGCGGAAAAAGGGATGCTTTATACGCTGAAGCATTTTCCGGGAATTGGTAAAGGGCAAACGGATTCGCATCTTGATGGATCGGAGATTAATGTGAGCCGAGAGCAACTTGAGGCAGAGGATATTGCACCTTTTCGGGCAGTCATCCAAAACGGCAAAGAAGATGAATTCCTTATTATGGTTTCACATCTGACGTATCCAACACTTGATGCAGAGAACCCGGCGAGTATGTCGCCGAAGATTGTGCAGGAACTTCTGCGGGAAAAGCTGGGTTTTACCGGACTTATTATAACGGACGATATGGAAATGGGCGCCATAGCAAATCATTATGCCTTTGAGGATGTCGGTGTGAAGGCAGTTAATGCAGGTGCTGATATGATTCTTGTCTGTCATGAGTATGCACATCAGGTCGCTGTATATAACGGCATGCTGAAAGCATTACAGGATGGACGGCTTAGTCGGAAAAAAGTAGATGATGCTGTACTGCGGATTGTAAAGCTCAAATTAAAGAAAATAGAAGATAATAGAAGATTACATAATTAAAATGAAGCAAGTGAAAGCCGGAGCCAAAAGGCATTCATTTGTTTTTTGATTTAAATAACTGAAAAATATAAATATACTAAAAATGTATATGCATGTATTTTGTATTATATTTGCATTAAACTATAACTTTTTGTATAATGATGTATGCAAAGAGGAGATGATTGTATGTATGCAAAAGCACAGTATGTTTTTAGAATTAAAATTATAGCGCTGAGTCAAATTGATCATATTATTGATAATGCAAAAAGTGCACGAGACGCTTATAAAAAAAATACAATAGAGTATTGCGATGCAATGCATCAAATCATTAAGCATATGACGCTGCATCGCTTGACAGAAGTGGTTGAAACCCTGCGATCCGGCTATGAAGAAATGGGTTTTGCTGATGATGTCGTTATTGCGGATAGTCTTATGACGCTGGCCTTGGCAGAATACCAAAACTATATAGATGAAGAAAATGTCTATGATCAACACTGGAATAATTTGGTTGAAGACTATTTTAAGGTAGTACAGTCAGTGCAGTGTGACGATGATATGATGGTGGAAGAATAGAAATTGAATAATAAAGAAGGTTCTATAGACGAGGTAGATGTAAATCGTCTATAGAACCTTTTTTATTTGTAGTGGGATTTTATCATATGGTTTGTTACAAGTCCTTTTATAGTAAAATTTCTATTTCCTGAGATTCAGGCACTCAAGGAAGGTTTGCCCATATTTTTGGAGCTTCATGTCACCGATACCTTTGACATTACGCATATCTTCAAGTGTTTGTGGCAGACGGGCACACATGTCCTGCAATGTAGCATCGGAAAAAACCATATAGGGTGGTACATTGTCGCGTGTGGCGATCTTTTTGCGCAGTGCACGCAGCTGATCGAAAAGAGTCGAACTGACAGCGACTTTGCGTTCTTTTTGCACCTGTTGCAGAACCGACCGGGTGCCACGCATGACATCATAAGCTGCTGGTGTGAGCTGCAGAACAGGATACTCGCTTTCGGTAAGATTAATATATTGTGTGGCGGTAAGGCGTTGAATAAGGAGCTTGATATCACCAATACCGCGTTCTTTGAAGAGACCATAGGTCGAGAGCTCATCAAAATGGAACCGCAGAACATTTTTGTCTTTGGAACCGCGCAGTACCTGAGCGACCATCGTTGTGCCATAACGTTCATGCATACGGTAAATGCACGAGAATATTTTTTGAGCATCAATGGTGATATCAACAAGCTCTGATTCGCCGCGACAGTTGCTGCAATTGCTACAGTTATCAGGAAAAGTTGTTTCACCGAAGTAGGAAATAATGAACTGACGCAGGCAGGTCGGGGTATGGCAGTAGTCGACCATTTTCTGGAGACGACCAAATTCATGTGCTTTGCGTTCTTCATTTTCAGTCGAAACATCGATAAGAAACTTCTGTGTCATTGTATCCTGAGGTCCAAAAAGAAGAATGCATTCACCGGGCTCACCATCACGGCCGGCACGACCAGCTTCCTGATAGTAGGATTCGATGTTTTTTGGCATATTGTAGTGAATAACATAGCGTACATTGGATTTGTCGATGCCCATACCAAAAGCATTTGTAGCGATGATGACCTGGATGTTATCATAGAGAAAGTCTTCCTGAAACCGAGTACGGTCTGTATCGGAAAGACCAGCATGATAGCGTCCAACAGAGATTCTTTTCTTCAATAGCAGTTCATAGAGCATATCAACATCTTTACGTGTAGCGGCATAGATAATACCAGACTCACTTGCGTGATTTGTAATGTAGTTCACGATATACTTTTTTTTGTCCTCGCCGCGTAATACACTAAAATAAAGATTGGGCCGATCAAAGCCACTGATGTGTACTTCAGGATTCTTCAGGTGTAGGAGCTTGATGACATCATCCTTGACGGCTGGGGTCGCTGTTGCTGTAAAAGCACTGATAAGCGGACGCTGCGGCAACGCAGTAATAAAAGGAGCGATTTGTCGATAGCTTGGTCGAAAATCATGCCCCCACTGTGAGAGACAGTGGGCTTCATCAATGGCAATCATCGAGATTGTCGTATGAGCTAAAATAGATTGAAAGAAGTCCATCTGCAAGCGCTCCGGCGCAATATAAATAAGTTTGTAGCGGCCAGCGGCTATGGAATTTAGACGGTTGTTTGTATCAATGGCTTTTAATGAACTATTGATATATGTGGCTGGAACCCCCTGCTCGCTAAGAGCATCAACCTGGTCCTTCATAAGTGAAATGAGCGGTGAGATGACAAGCGTGAGACCAGGCAGCAGCATGGCAGGTATTTGGAAGCAAATGGATTTACCAGCACCCGTTGGCATAATTGCAACGGTATCACGTCCGGAAAGCAAACTTTTAATAATTTTTTCCTGACCAGGACGAAATGCTTTGTAGCCATAGTATTTGTTTAAAATAGAAAGTGCTTTGTCGAGCATGGGATGAAAACTTCCTCTCGTCCAGAAATAGTACAGATAATATAAAATTCGCGATTTTTGTATGAAAAACCTTTTTATAATAGTAACTTCTTTTCTAATCAAATTTTAATCTTTTTATAATAGAATTATAAAGGTTATCGGATATTATGGTCAAAGAAAGTGGGATTTATATTTTGGGTGGTTTTATTGTGTAATATATATCTGTAATTTTGCAGGGGATTTCGGTCGGATGGTTAACAGATTTTGCGAAGATCAGTTATTATCGACCGTCCCTTTTCGATTTGTCAGTTATCAAATTTTTTGCAGCAATCTTTATCCTCCATTTTTTATCGCATTTGACCATTTAAATGTTGATCTCGATGCTGCGCCTTTTATTGTGACGGGATGTTCTTTCTTTTACTATTTATCCGGTATTATTTTTTATGTTGGCACATTAGAAGGAAAAAGTGAGGGTTTCTGTGGTAGAATGAAAGAGTATGAATTTTGCAGGCTTGAAAGGATGTAGAAAGTATGAAAAAGGGGTCGTTTAAAGGGGTAATACTGCTAGCGGCAAGTGTTTTTCTTTGGCATGTACCAATCGGAGCATGTGCGTCTTTATCGTTGGATGATGCAGTAAATATGGCATTGGAGCAAAATACTTCGATTAAGATAACACAGAAAGGTGAAGATACAGCGAAGGCGAATCTTGATGCAGCTAAGGGCGCAAAAGGCTTTACGGTATCAGCCGAGACAAGTTTTTCGATGAGTGATACAAATGAAGCCGGACGGACGGGCTCGAACAGCAACACTATTTCAGCATCCCTTCCAATCTATACAGGTGGGAAGAATGAAGCCAATATTGACAGTTCGGATGATGCTTTACGTATAGCAAAGCTCACTACATTGCGAAAGAATGAGAATGTTAAGCTGAGTGTTATTAAAGCCTATTATGATGTTCTTGAAGCACAGAAAACGATTGCTGTTGATCAGGAGTCCGTCGATAACTACCAGGCTCATCTTACGAATGTGGAGCAATTATATTCAGCTGGAAGTAAGGCTAAGGTAGAGGTACTGCGCTCTTCGGTTGAATTATCGAATGCACGGCAGACGCTGATTAAGGCACAAAATACATATGAAATCAATGTAAGTACACTAAAAAATCTCATTCGGATGAATCCAGATGAACCGCTTACGCTTACAAATGATTTCTATTATGTTGCCTTTGCTCAGGACATGCAGTCCTGTCTTGATTATGCAATGCAGAATCGTAAGGACCTGCAGGGAGATCTCCTGAGTGTCGATAAGAGTGAAAAATCGGTAAAAGCAGCCAAGGCAGGATATTTACCGACAGTAAGTCTGTCACTGAGTGCCAGTTGGGACAAGCAAGCAGCACCAACACATGATGATCATGACTATACGGCTGGTGTAAGTGCGAATTGGAATGTTTTTGATAGTTCTGTAACAAAGGCAACAGTAAGTGCTGCAGAAACAGCGGTTGATGTTGCTCGGCTCACGTTGGAAAATGATCAGGAAACAGTCAATCTTGATGTTCGTACAGCATACCTGAATATGAAGGAAGCGGAAAAGCGTTTCGTTTCGACGCAGGATGCAATAAAACAAGCAGAGGAAGACTATTATATTGCCAATGAAAAGTACAGAGCCGGTGAAGGACTCATGCTTGATATCATTGATGCACAGCTGGCACTTTCCACGGCTCGGCTCAACTATATCAGTGCACAATACGACTATGCACGTTATAAGGCAACTGTAGAAAATACCATGGGAATCGACGCTGTTAAACAGTAATCATTGGTTGTCTTTGCACATAGTCAGCAGATGAGACAGTGGAAGATTCAGAAAATAATGGGGTGGAATAATGAGAATCAGTGGAAAAATAAAAGCGGCAATTGCGCTTGTTGTCATTGTCGGTGTTGCCTTTGGCGGCTACAATTACTATACCAATCAACAGGCAGCAAAAAAAGCTGCAGCCATTGAAACCGTTGAGGTCGGACGGATAAATCTGAAATCAATGGTATCTGCGACGGGTACCATACGTCCGGTAAACTCTGTTGAAGTCAGT
The DNA here is from genome assembly GCA_002315155.1 of Megamonas sp. UBA1792. The sequence continues at coordinate 11,394 of DCFY01000037.1, read as the reverse complement.
TCTAAGATTACGGCACGTATAAAGAATGTGCTTGTTAAGGAAAATGATGCCGTAAAGGCTGGACAGATCGTAGCGACACTAGATGGCACAGAGCTTCAGACGAAGGAAGATCAGGCGCAGTATACGGTAACGAATACAAAGGCAAAATATAATCGTATCTCCTATCTATACTCGATCGGAGCAAAGTCACAGGAAGATCTCGAAGACGCAGAATATAATTACCAGACGGCATTGAGCAGTCTGGAAGGTACGAAGTCGGATCTCAGCGAAACGATAATTGTAGCACCGATGGATGGCTTTGTTGTCGGTGAACCGAAAACACCGGGCACTATGGCAGTGCAGGGAACAAGCAGCCCGACTGTTATCATGATTATTGCAGATCTTTCGAAGAAACAGATTATGGCCAAGATCGATGAAACGGATGTTGGTAAGATCAAGATCGGCCAGAGTGCAACTTTCACAGTTGATGCCTATACCGGAAAATCCTTTGATGCAACGGTATCGAAGATTTCGCAGACCGATGTAAGCAATACGTGGGATACAAACTCGTCAACAACCTCGACGTCCTCAACATCTTCGTCTTCAACATCGGCAAGTGTTATCTACTATTATGTAACGCTTGATATTGATGATCCGGAAGGCCTGTTAAAACCAGCAATGACGGCACGTGTGGAAATAAATACAGCGGAAAAAGCAAATGCACTTGCAGTGCCGATATCTGCACTCAAGACCAATAACGGAGGCTCTTATGTTGTTCTTGTGAACAGCGATGGTTCGACGGAAAATCGTAATGTTACGACAGGAATTTATAGTGATGATTATGTAGAGATTATAGATGGAGTAGAAGCGGGAGATAAAATATCTATGACCTATACTGCAGCATCAAGTTCAAAAAATTCGTCGAGCAGCAGCAAAAATCAGGGACCGCCTCCAATGTAAAAGTAAAGAAAGGAGGGATAAGAATATGACAATTCTTCTTTCTGGTATAAAAAAACTTTATCAAATCGGTGATCAGGAAGTTGCTGCTCTTGATGGAATCGATCTCCATATTAAAAAAGGTGAGTTTACAGCACTTATGGGGCCGTCAGGATCGGGTAAATCCACACTTATGAATATACTCGGTTGTCTTGATCGCCCAACAGTGGGGTCCTATAAGCTTGATGGTGAAGAGGTTGCCCAACTTGGGGATGATGCGCTTGCAATTACACGAAACAAGAAAATTGGATTTGTATTCCAAAATTTTAATCTGCTATCCCGCATAAGTGCCTGGGAAAATGTCGCGTTACCACTTGTTTATGCAGGCGTTGGCAAGAAGGAACGCATGGAAAAAGCAGCGTACTTTCTTGATGCAGTCGGACTTGGTCCACGCAAGGATCATCAGCCGAATGAACTCTCTGGCGGGCAGCGGCAGCGTGTGGCAATTGCTCGTGCTCTTGTAAATGATCCGCGCATTATTATGGCGGATGAACCAACAGGAAATCTTGACACGAAATCAAGTACTGAAATCATGAGCATTTTTTCCAAACTTCATGAAGAAGGTAAGACCATCATACTTGTCACGCATGAGCCGGAAGTTGCAACTTATGCAAGCAGGCAGCTTCTTCTTCGTGATGGGAAAATTACACGCGATGAAGGTAAGGGGGTCGTTATGGATGTTGTTTAGTGAAAGTGTGCGTATTGCACTTACAGCGTTGTTTGCGAATAAACTGCGTTCGATTCTTACGATGCTGGGTATTATCATTGGTGTCGGAGCTGTTATTGCGATGGTATCTGTCGGGATGGGGGTTCGTCAGCAGGTCCAGACATCAATTGCCAGTCTTGGAAGTAATATGCTTATTGTTTCACCGGGATCGTCGTCTTCCGGCGGTCTGCGTGGTGCGGCTGGTTCAAATGTAAAGCTCAAGTATGAGGACTCCGAAGCAATCAAGAATAAGATAAAAAATATTGATTATGTCTCGCCGACAGTGAGCAATTCCTATCAAATTGTTAACGGCAATCAGAATTGGAACTCGACAGTACAGGGTGTAACGCCGGATTTCATGGCAATTCGTTCGCTTACGGTTGGGACTGGTTCGTTTATCACGACGACAGATCTGAATTCGCGCAACCGTGTTGCTGTTATTGGTACGACTGTTGCGACAAATCTTTTTGGTACTTCGAATCCGGTTGGGCAGAATATCCGTGTCAATAACGCACCGTATAAAGTTATCGGTGTTCTTGAAAGCAAGGGACAATCCTCAGTCGGGCAGGATCAGGATGATGTGGTAATTGTCCCGCTCACCACAGCACAGGAACGTCTTATGGGTATTACTTATGTAAAGTCGATTAACATACAGGTATCCGATGCCAACAAGATGGATCAGGTACAAAATGAGATTGAGATACTTCTGCGCCAGCGGCATCAGATCGTTGGGGATAAGGAAGACGATTTCACGGTCCGCAATCTGACCAGCCTCATGCAGACGATGACAGAAACGACAACGATGATTACGCTGCTTCTTGCCAGCATTGCAGCAATATCGCTTGTTGTTGGTGGTATCGGTATTATGAATATCATGATGGTATCTGTAACGGAACGTACGCGTGAAATTGGTATCCGTAAAGCACTTGGAGCGACTTTTCAGAATATCATGATACAGTTTCTTATTGAATCTGTCGTTATTGGCGTTATCGGAGGAGCTATTGGCATTCTCTTTGGGTGTCTGGCATCAATGGCAATCGCAAAGTTCGGTAATTTTGCTACTGTTATTACAGCGGCTCCCATACTTTTGTCATTCTTCTTTTCTGTCGGTATAGGTCTTTTCTTTGGAATCTATCCGGCCAGAAAAGCTGCACTGCTTGATCCGATTGAAGCACTCAGGTATGAATGAAATATAAGAAATATAAAATGTTTTTATTGGCATGCAGCTATTTTATCAGCCGCATGCTTTTTCTGCTTCATAATTTGATGGAATGGTCAGTTTATGTTATCATCATTATTTTTATTGAAAATAATAACAAAAGAAAAAATGTGGGATAGCAGATGAGATAGAAAAAATGAAGCAAAAAAAGCAACCATCATGGTTGCTTTTTTTGCTTCGTTTTTTAGAATTTAACCGTAGCACCGATACCAATACCATTTTCACGCTTGCCGTGATCAGGGCCAAAGTTGTGATAGTTCAGATTGAGGTCAACATTGGCAACAAGGCCATAGTTGATACCAACCTGTGTTTCATTGAAATCGGCACCAGCCACATAGGATGCATAGGCTTCTGCACCCATAAAGCGCGGTGTAGATACGGCAACGCCGCCATAAAGATTATTGCCGCTTCCTGGAAGATGATTGCGATAGCCAACAACAGCACGGACATTGTTGACAATTTCATATTGACCGTAAATATCATTCATGTGACCGTATTCATCACGGTCTGAATATTGATATCCGACAGTTACGTCCTTAGTGAACTTATGCTCAATATAGGATTCTTTTGTACCGGCACCGAGTGCGGTTTCATTTTTTGCAAGGTCGTTGACTGGTGCAGCAAACACAGTGGATGCGCTAAGTGCAGTTAAAACAGTAAGCGCAAGTAAAGCTTTTTTCATAAAAAAATCCTCCCCATTTTGTTTTGATATAATTGGTACATTATTAGTATACATCACAATTATTAAAATAACATGAAAAACGTATGTTATTTTGGATTATATTCGGTAATACGAAGGTCCTTTTTTTTGTTAAGATCAATAATATGGTCTTTATCAATTTCGATGAGCGGCAATGCGGAAAAGTCATGCGGGTATTGAATAATACGTCCGCGGCGACCATCACTTAAGACGACAGATGAACCAATAAATATTTCCTGAATATTCGTCAGGAATGGTACACATACCGTTGGATCAAGTTTCGAAAACATGTCCCGGCTGATTTGTGCAATTGCCGTAAACGGTGTTTCTTTAAGAAGACCTTCACGTTCGGTCGTGATATTATCATAGATGTCAGCCACAGCTATGATACGGGCATAGGCGTGAATATCTTTGCCTTCACTATTAAAAGGAAAACCAGTACCATCCATACATTCATGATGCTGCAGAGCAGAAAGTTTTACACCATCAGATAATTCGTTTTTTTGACTGAGAATGTGATGACCATCCGTCGTATGCTGCATGTATGCATCGAGATCTTTTCCTTTGAGATTTTGCGGCAGTTTTTCCAGAAGACGGGGTGTAAATCTTGTTTTTCCGATATCATGTAAAAAGCCTGCAAGAACAACATCCTGTACTTTAGCTCCATCACAATGCATCCATTTCGCAATGACACCAGCCAGAATAGAAACACGCAGAGAATGATTATAGACATCGTTGGCCAGATGATTCAGGTCATAGAGATAGTCCAGTATACCGCTGTGCCGGATTAATGGCAGGATCGAATGCTGCACCATGGTGTTTGCTTTTTCCATAGGCAATCCGCCTTCAATAGCGGCAGCATCAAAAATTTCCCTGGCGGTATTGAGAACGTCTTTATATTCGACTACAAATGAATTGCTGCGGCTGAGCATGGCCTCAATACCCTGATAGCTTGCACTGAGCTCATATTCATCTTTGACAAATGCACATGGTATGTCAAGAAATTCAAGACGCGTAATATGGGCCTTTGTCAAAAATGTGTTTTCAGATAAAATGACGATCATGTTTTTATTGAGAATCGTGCGCGCAAGCGTCATTCCCGGTTTTAATTCCTCTAATGGAATCTCTCTCAAAAGAAACCCCTCCTTCTATTAATTGCATTTATTATTTAGATTCTCCATAGAAAGAAAATATCCTACCACCAGATAAAAATACGGACTATTTACTTAGAAGCTATTGCATTATATTGGCAGAAAAAAGATTGGGCAGCTTTTTCAGCGGAAATGTATAGATCAATGAAAAATAGCGTTTGTAAGTGAAAATGAAAGATAAGTCGCGCTAATACGTTACAAATATAACAATTTAAAGGTTTCATATTTTAATTGATTAAAGTATAATCATAAATATACTTACAGAAAATATTGTTTGGAGGACCCTTTCATGAAAAAAATTATGGCATTATGTACGTTACTGGTAATGGTAGTGGCTGTTCTTGGCGGCTGTGGCGGTGATACGGCGAAAAAAGAAAATGACAATGCAGCAAAGAAGATTATTGTTGGTCTTGATGATAATTACCCACCTATGGGTTTTAAAGATGAAAACAATGAGATCGTTGGTTTTGATGTTGATCTTGCCAAGGAAGCATCGAAACGACTGGGACGGGAAGTAGAATTTAAAGGAATTGACTGGTCGAGTAAAGAAGCTGAACTTAAGAGCGGTCGGGTTGATATCCTCTGGAATGGTCTCGATATCACAGAAAAGCGTAAAGAAAATATGCTTTTTAGTAACCCGTACATGGATAATCGCCAAATTATCTTTGTAGCGGCGGGCTCGCCTATTAAAACAGAAGAAGATCTAAAAGGCAAGACCGTTGGTACCCAGAGCGGTGGTACGGCAGAAGAATATATTGATGGTAATGCGGAATTCAATGCAAATGTTAAGGCAGTCAAAAAGTATTCCGACTATATTTCGGCATTTATGGACCTTGAAAATGGTCGTCTTGATGCAATTGTTGCAGATGAAATTACGGGACGTTACTATATGAGCAAGCATCCGGATAAGCTTGCTGCAACAGATGCGGTTGTTGGTCCGATCAGCACCTTTGGGATTGCATTCCGCAAGGATGATCAGAAGCTTCGTGATGAAGTACAGAAGGTTATGGATGAAATGATTAAAGATGGTACGGCTGGTAAAATTTCAGAAAAATGGTTTGGTAAGGATATTATAAAAAAGTAAACGATGAATATAGCAGGAAATGAGAGTGTCGCTTCAGGCGATGCTCTTATTTTTTTACAAAAGAAAAGTATGTATAAATACGATGAAATATGATAAAATAAATATTATGTATAATGTAAATACTTACAAAAGAGTGGCGGAGACTGGGGTGGAAGAGACGTGATTGCATGGCTTAAATCATGGCGGGCACGGCTCGCTGATTTTTTTGTCCGACATTTTTTATATTCTTTTAAGTCCACGGTTTTAAGTTTTTATATACCTGTTATTATTTTCTTTATTTTTATTACGGGAACGGTTTCTTATTTTTTAGCAGTCAGGCAAATTGAGGAAAGCGTTTATAATGATATCAAAAATGTAGTATATCAGACAACTATCTATATAGATAATCGTTTTAGCGGTGTGCTTGAGCAGATGGTTGCTTTGTCGAATGATCCCGATATACTGAGGGTTCTTAACGAAAGGACCGGGAATATCGAACCGGAAGATTATTTGAAGATACAGGCGCATGTCGATACAGTACGCTTATTTAACAGTACGCTTGTAGACTCGGTCTATATTAATTTCAATAATGGAAAATTTGTTTTTTTTCGTGGGGATTATGATCATACGATGCTCGGTTTCACATATAATCACTATCGCAATGCTTATAGTGGTAGCCCTAATGATGTGTACTGGCAGAATTTTCTGCCGAAACGCATCCGGGAAAATGCGGAATCGGATCAAGTCATTGATGTATTTAAGTTGTTTGGGCGCAAACAGGCCAAAAAAAATGGGATTATTTTATTCCGGCTTCGATATGATTTTTTTGAAAAAGTGTTTGGCCGTTCGCTTGTTGATGATAATGGTTACTTGATGCTTGTAAGCCCCGAAGGAGTAAGTACCTTTCGTGATATCAAAGATGAGTTTATGGTGGATGCAAAGACGGCTAAATTTTTACAGGAAACAACAGAAAAGGAAGGCCGTATTGAGTTTGATAATAGGCAGGGGAAGAAGCTTATTGCCATTTATGATACGCTGCCGACAAACAAATGGAAATTAGTAGCTGTTTTTACACGGGAAGCAATTCTGGATAAGGTACAGTATATAAAATATACAACATTGGGCGTTATTATTCTTCTCATGATCATTGCTGTATTTTTGACAAAATGGCTTGTGAATTATATTACGCGACCAATTTCAGGTCTTGTTAATCGTATGAAAGAGATTCGTGGAGCAAAAATGGGGCCGATATCAGGGCAGCCGTTGAATGAAGTGGAGTTGCTTGATCAGGGTGTTGAGGATCTCATGGTGCATATCAGGAATCTCATGGCGCAGATCAATAAGGATCAGAATACGAAGCGTCATTTGGAATTGTCGGTTATTCAGATGCAGATTCATCCGCATTTTCTTTATAACACATTGTATTCAATCAAGGGGCTTTGTGATATGGGAATGAACGATGAGGCAAGTACTATGATTACAGAGTTGGCGAATTTCTTTCGTGTCGGTCTCAGCTGCGGCAATGAGATTATCCGGGTTGAGGAAGAGCTTTCACATGTTCGGAGTTATTTGTTCATACAAGAGATGCGCTATGGTGATAAATTTTCGTATAAAATCGAGATAGAGCCAGAGATTTTATCATATAGCATTATAAAGCTTACATTGCAGCCGCTTGTAGAGAATGCAATCTATCATGGTGTGAAAGAAAAGCGTGGTAAAGGGACAATACTTGTAACGGGCTGCAAGAAAGATGGCTTCCTATACTTTGAAGTAAAGGATAATGGTGTGGGCATGTCGGAGGAAAGATTGCAGGAACTTAGAAAAGGGCTTGCTGAGACACGATTGACGCCTAAGAAATTAGGATTTGGTGTATACAGTGTATTTGAGCGGCTGCGGCTTCATTATGGGATGGAGGCCGGGGTGGAAATTCAAAGTGAGCTGCACGTGGGAACGACTATCAAGGTAACGATTCCCTGCAGGATACTGGAAGGTGATTGATTTGCATAAAGTATTAATTGTTGACGATGATCGTATTATTCGGAGAGGTCTTGTTACGACGATTCCCTGGGAGAAAAACGGTTTTCAACTTGTAGGTGAAGCTGGCGATGGCGAGCGAGCCTTACAACTCATCAGAGAACAAGAGCCGCAAATTGTTATTTCAGATATAAAAATGCCGTTTATGGACGGACTTGAGCTGGCAGATCAGGTAAAAGAAGGTTATCCGGCGATAAAGTTCATTTTTTTGACAGGTTATGAGGATTTTAACTATGCACAGCGAGCCGTCAAAATTGGTGTTGTTGACTACTTGCTAAAGCCGGTGGATCGCAGTGTTTTACTGGAAAAAGTCAAAAAAGCAGCCAAAGAATGGGATGATTCTCACGGAGAAAAGCAAAAAATCAACGCGGCAAGGCCGTTCCTTCGGCAGGTGCTTTTGCGAAAGATTCTTGAGTGCCAGGAAACAGAGGAAGGACTGCGGCATGAAGCGCAGACACTTAATATTCGTTTGCAGGGAAATGGTTTTGTGGTGTTGCTCATCAAGATTGACGGATACTATGAAAATACAGATCCGGCAACACGGGAATACATGAAAGTCTGTGTGGGCAGTGCCTGTGAAGAGGTTCTCTATGCCGAGGCAGATGGCGGTATATTCGCTATGGAGGGCGATGAGCTCGTTGCTGTCTATAGTAGTGATGAAGATGCAGCATTGGTGAAAGAAAAGTCGCTGGTACTTGCAGAAAAAATAAGGATAACGATCCGGGATAAATTTAACAAGACACTTACCCTTGCTTTGGGTGGAATTTGGCAGGGGCTGTATGGAATCCATTCCTCGTATGCTGAAGCGCGTTATGTTTTGAATTTTCGTCATGTCATGGGAAAAGATAAAGTAATTTCTATTGCGGATATTGATTTTCTGGTCAACGAAGTGCGCAAGTCAAAGATTGAGGTAGCCGATGATGATCTTGTCGATAAGGTCCGCTTGGGACTTGTTGATGATGCACTGCAGTGTCTTTCTGATATTGAGTATAGTCTGCAGACAAAACGCCCATCATTGCCGCAGGTACGGCTTATGGCAGTGGATTTGCTGCTGGCGCTTTTCAAGGGAGCTGAGACATGGGCAAAAGAGTGGGGAACTGTCTGGGAGGAAAAAAAGCCGATTTATTATAGTAAGATAAACCAGATGCCAACGATTCATGACATCATTACGCTTCTCAAAACGATTGTTGATTCGTTGGGACAGTTCATGGTGGAAGAAAATGAAAACAGTCGGGGTGAGCTTATTGAGGAAGTAACTTCCTATATAGAAGAGCACTATGCAGAACATGGTCTTTCTTTGCAGGATATTGGTGAATATGTTCATATGAACCCAATTTATCTTAGTGTTTTATTCAAAAAGAAAAAAAATATTACGTTTACAGGATTTTTGCTTCAGGTTCGTATGAAAAAAGCAAAGGAAATGCTGCGTTGTCAAAATATGAAGACCTATGAAATTGCAGAAAAAATTGGCTATAGCAGTCCAGAGTACTTTAGTGCTTGTTTCAAGAAATATGCCGGGGTTTCCCCAGTAGA
>DCFY01000037.1:0-1584 GCA_002315155.1 Megamonas sp. UBA1792 | reverse complement strand
TTTTGGGATGAAAATGCAGCTGCTGACAGGACGCAATATTATAAGGTGCTTATTCGAAAGTTTGAGAGCGAGAATCCGGATATTCATGTTGAGTATGTAGGTATGCCAAAAAAAGTAGCAAAGTTGAAGATCAATACAGCGATTGCGACAAATGAGCTTCCAGATGTATGTGGTGTACAAAGCAGCTGGATTGCAGAGTTTTGTGCCCAAAATGTGCTTTTGGAGCTGGACCCTTATTTTGATGTGTGGGAAGACAAAGATGAGATTCTTTCTACTATAATTAATGCAAATCGTGCATTGGCAAGGGATGGCAAGCTTTATCAAATGCCAAATACCATAGGCTTGGAAATTCTCTGGTATCGGAAGGATTGGTTCGAGCAGGCTCAGCTCAAGGCGCCGGAGTCATGGGATGAGTTCTTTACAGTTGTAGAACGAATGACGGATAGGGAAAAGGCACGTTATGGTTTTACAATTCGCGGTGGTGATGGCGCGGGAATGCAGCTTTTGCGCATGATGTTTGCGTACTCGGGTTATACGGACTTTTTTACAGCAGATGGCAGATGCCGAATCAATGATCCAAAGCATGTTGAATTTGTAAAGAAATATCTGGGCCTCTATCGAAAATATACGCCTACAAGTGATATTACAAATGGTTATCAGGAGATGATTGCCGCTTTTGATACGGGGTCTGTTGCCATGGTTCAGCATAATATTGGTTCCTATGCATCACATAAAAAATTTATGCTGCCCGGACAATATGAAGCGTTAATCCTCCCAAGGGCACAGGATGGATCAATTATGCAGGAGGGAAATAATGTCGATGGGTATGGAATCTTTAAGATGACGCATCATCCGGAAGAATCATGGCGATTTATAAGTTTCCTTTGTTCACAGAGCAGTCAGAGCTACTGGAATAAGAGTATTGGGCAGATTCCAACCAATAAAGAATCCATGAAGGAAGAATGGGTGCAGGAGTTGCCGCATATGCAGCTTGCTGAAAAAATATTGTCGAGTCCGAAACTGAAGTTCTATGAGCCACCGATGTACCTGCCGGATTATCGGGCAATTCTCGATCTGGGTAATCCTGGAATTCAGTCGGTTATGACGGGGGAAAAATCCGTAGAGGAGTTTCTCGATGAATGGGCAGGTGCATTTGAGCAATCAAAGAAAAACTATGATGCAGCAGCAGAGAAGTGATTTTGCTGTTGCTTTTTTTGCTTTTTTTGCTTTTTTGCTGTAGAATATTGCTATTAATGCTTTGCCGCTTTTTTGCGTTAAAGAAGGAGAGAAATGAATGGAAAAACTTATGGGAACGGTTATGTTGATGCTGGACGGCAGCCAGATTACGCTGCAAATTTTCTTTATCACGCTTGTCATGGCATTACCGCTGGGACTTTTGGCGGCACTTGGCCGATTATCGAAGCTGCGTCCGTTAAGCTTTTTTGTAGAAGTTTATATCTGGCTTATGCGTGGCACACCGCTCATGCTGCAGCTTTTATTTGTATATTTTGCACTGCCAATGGTTGGCATCATGCTGCCGGATATTGTTGCGGCACTTTTGGCGTTTACGCTGAACTATGCGGC
>DCFY01000047.1:4357-4557 GCA_002315155.1 Megamonas sp. UBA1792 | reverse complement strand
CTGGGAATAAACAAATCCACGACCTGACCTATCAGATAACCCGTCATCATGATAAGCATAGGTGATTTTATGTGCTTTAAAGGTGTAGCCGCTAATTCTACAAGAGCCCGATTCGCACCGCAGTTTTCCATGTAACGGACAAAACCACCAATCGCCATAATCGTAAGCCCCAGCCCCGCAAGCTCCGTACTGAACAGATC
>DCFY01000047.1:3081-4046 GCA_002315155.1 Megamonas sp. UBA1792 | reverse complement strand
CACCATGCTGCTTGTCCCTAAAACAGCTGTACAAATCAACAATATTACACCTGCAGAAAACAAAATGCCCTGAGGCTTATATTTCTTATATAACATAAACCCTACCCAGGTGGTTATAATCAAAGCAACGGATAACGATAACATGCAAAGTCCCTCCTATTAATATATTATATATCATATATTTTATTAAAAAATTCTGCAATATGACCTTTAGCACCCAATGATAATACAATCTGCAAAATCATCTCAGCAGTTTCTTTTCTATGTCCACTTGTAAACATAGCTGAAATAAATTTATTTTCAATTTGTTTATAATCCGGAGCATCATTTGAATCAACCACCGTTTCACAGACACTGCTCCCATCTTTAAAAAAAATGGTGACTTTCGCCCAGCGTTTAGGAAAGGCCCTTGTTGCATCTGCGTTCTCAATCACATTCACTTTTTTGGCTAAGTGCAAAACATGTTCATTCTTGCGTATCTTTTCTTTGAATTCGCTCAAAGCTATACGTCCATAAATAACTGCCAAAGCTATGCAATAGGGAAGAGAAAATTTTGCCTGATCTTCTGTATCACACTTGAGTCTTCCTGTAAGATCAACACTTATTTTATAAGTTTCAACCAAAATATTTTCAATTTCTTCAGCACGGATTTTCTGTTTATTCAAAATAGCAAAAACAGCATCCAATGCAGAATTAGTATGTCCACAAGATGCATAATCTTTATAAAAAGCTGTTGCTGACAAGTATTCCATACTGTCAATATTATCGATTAAATCTGCCGATACTGCAGTACTTGTCGCATTTACAAATCCTTTAGCTCCCATAATAATATCATCCGGTCCTGTGAAACCACGCTGTGCCAGAAGCGCCGCCATACTCCCGTTTCTGCAGGCTTGTCCAATATTTAAAGCCTTTGCATGGCTGCCAAAGGTTTCCTGTAAGCCTGCTGCCATCGTTCCAGCAAT
>DCFY01000047.1:0-2762 GCA_002315155.1 Megamonas sp. UBA1792 | reverse complement strand
GCAGCAGCAAACACACCACAAGTTCCGGTTGTATGCCAATACCGATAGTGTGAAGGATTCACTACACGGCCCAGGCGAATAAACACTTCGTAACCTATAACCACTGCTTTTAAAAACTCTTCCCCAGTACAGGAATACTTTTCGCCAAAAGCTAAGGCTACTGGCAAAGCAATAGAGCCGGGATGTCCGATTGCCAAACGATGACCATCGTCCAATTCTACTACATGTCCCATAATCCCATTAATAAATGCAGCATCCAGTAAAGAAGCTTTTTGCCCGCTTCCAAGGATAAGCACCTCTGGAGCCCCACCATACTCTTTTATAAGTTGTTTTGCAATATTAGTCTGTGGATAATCTTTTCCCAGCACTGCACATCCAAGCCAATCTACTATACGATAAGATATATCCTGCAATATATCCTTTGGTATTTCTGCTGTTCTTATATTTTGAATAAATCGCGCAATTTTTTTCTGACTATTCATATTATCAGTTCTCCTGCTACCATATAATTAATATATGTTTATTAGGATTGTAAGAAAACAACAGCGCTTTGTCAACTTAGTTTATGACAAAGCACTGTTTGCTGGTGCGAAGTTTTCTCCAAACAAATTCATTTGCAACACGCTGCAGTAATATTATCTCAATCATTTTCACCATACGAAGTCACAAGCCACCATAATCCGGTAAAATCCATCTGCCTACAAACCAGTTAGCAAAAACGCTTTCTGCAAATTTCTACGATACTGTCCAAATTTTATACTTCGTCCGTATCCATTATATCCAGCTTACGTTTCCAATAACGGGAATAGACAGCTCCCAGTGGATTGTGTGCCAATACCCTGTCCTTGACGACGAGGTTCGTAACAGGTCCGTCGCAATTCCGATTGAAAATGGCATCATGCCCTACGCACAACCCACAGGAAATATACAAATCAACACCTTTTTCAGCTAAAAATCGTGCCTGAAATTTGGGATTGCACATAGCCTCATGTTCTAACTCTGGTTTAACCTGTTTCAACTTCAAATCACTTTTAGCTACACTACAATTTTTACAACAAACACTATAAAACTTAAACCCCTGCTTTTCAAAAAACCTGGCAATGTAATGTGCTTCATCATTAAGTCCAATACAAAAAGCCATACCAAGTTTTTTGTAACCCATAGCTTTGGAGAATTCAGCCGTTTCCTGCAAACGAGTGATATTACTATAAAAAGTCCCCTCCACATATGCTGCAGCCTTCATTATCTCAAACTCTTCCGATGTGTAGGCAGCCTTAACTGCCGCCAAATCCATACCCGTACAATTTACCCCTTTGGTATAGCATGCATGTGAAGGGCAATTCGCACAATCACATTTCATAAAAACTCCTCCTTCAATCTTCAAAACATACAATTCATAAGACAATCTTGTAAAATATTTTTTCGACAAAACACAGCCTATAAAATTCAGCCCAAAGACTATGTGACCTTTTATAGAACTAACCCACACAAACGCTTATTGAACGTTGACCTTATCCGATTCAGCAATGGATTTATCTGTGAGTTCCTGACCTATACCCGGTAAATCCGGAATCTCATAAAACCCGTTCTTGGGTAGATAATTATATTTGCAAGTATTTATATTGCCATCAAGCAATGCATATCTGTGCAGCTCATGAATAACAAAATTAGGTATAACACATTCCAGCTGTAAAGACGCAGCTGTCATAATTGGACCACCACAAACATGAATCTGGCAGGTACAATCATAAACATGTGCCATATCAGCAATTTTCTTTGCTTCTGTAATCCCGCCACAGGTCCCCAGATCAGGCTGGATAACGGAGATCGACCCATCTTCCAGAAACGGTCTGAATCCCCATCGAGTATATATGCGTTCACCCGCAGCAATTGGAATATTGACACCATCTGCAACTTTTTTCATTTGTTTGAAATTCAAAGGCTGGATTGGTTCCTCATAAAATAAAATATCGAATTTTTCTATCATCCTGCCAAACTTTATAGCAGATGTAGTATCTGTGAGTGCATGTGCTTCAATGATGATGTCCATCTTATCACCTACAGCATTACGGATAGCCTCGAGTCTCTTATAGCCAACCTTCAGGACACTATTAGAAAGCGGTCCACAAAGATTACGACGCTTTGCATATCCCTCTTCATCAATTTCATTGACATCAACTTTAATACAGTCATAGCCATCTTCCATGGCTTTCACAGCTGTAGCCGCATATTGTTCAGGAGTTGTAAGAATGTCCTTTTTAGCCGATCGGTTCCAGCCAAACTGGAGCTGACTGGCATATGTCCTGAGCTTGTCCCGTGTTTTACCACCCAAGAGCTGATAAACCGGACAGTTTAGTGCTTTGCCCTTAATATCCCAAAGAGCTATATCAATCGCACTCATTCCAGCTGAAACAACCGTACCGCCACCTTGCCCCCAAAAAGTTTTCTTTTGCATCTTATGCCAGATTGCTTCATTCTGCATTGGGTCCATGCCGATAATAATTTGGGACAAATCCTTGGCCATCCCAAAGCCGGCTGAAGCACCAACTCCATATGCCATACCAACCTCACCAAATCCTGATATTCCTTCATTCGTATTAATCCGAACGACAATCGGCCGCCATTTTGCTACTGCAGATTGCAAGTCATTTTTTACATCAATAATATCCACACTTGTAATTTTCATCACAGTTCCTCCATATCATATATAATATATTATATATGATATGTGATACTGAATTATTTGTCAAGTCAGAATTAAT
>DCFY01000097.1:655-3737 GCA_002315155.1 Megamonas sp. UBA1792 | reverse complement strand
TCATCCTTGATGGTCTGCAGCATGGCAAGACCTTTTTCAAGACCCGGTCCGCGGAAACCGTTAAAGGACGAACGGTTCGCTTTGTCGAAGGAAGCCTTGAAAATATACGGCATACCCAGACGCTGCGTTATTTCTTTGATCGTACGGCCGATATAAAGGCTGCGTTCAAGACCTTCAAGTACACACGGTCCCGCAAGAAGCGTCAACGGCTGTCCATTACCAACTTTAAAATTCCCAACGTCTACTGTATTCATAGAATTTTGCCACCTTTCTTCTGGTAAATTTGATTAACAATTTCCAGATCTTTAGCGGTATCAACTCCAACAAACTTAAAGTCTGTCGTGATAACTTTTATTTTATAGCCATTTTCTAATGCTCGCAACTGTTCAAGCGATTCCGTTTTCTCTAACGGTGTCGGTTCCATTTTAGCATATTGCAGGAGAAAATCCCTTTTATAGGCATAGATGCCAATATGTTTGTAAACGGGAACACCCGTATCAACACGCGGATATGGCATAACAGAACGAGAAAAGTAAAGTGCATAACCATTCTTATCCGTAACAACCTTAACATTGCCCGGTTCTGCCTGTTCTTCCTTACCCATTGTCGTCATGACCGTCGCCATATGTAGTTCTTCATCTGTATCAAAGGCTGCTGCAAGATCATCAATGACCTTCGGTTCAATAAGCGGTTCATCGCCCTGTACGTTAATAATGAGGTCAACATCCGGATAAGCACCGGCAACTTCTGCCAGACGATCGGTTCCTGTCGGATGGTCGGCCGATGTCATCATAACTTTGCCTCCGCAGGCCTGCATTGCATCGTAAACACGCTTATCATCCGTTGCTACAAGTACTTCTGATGGGCGATTCGCCAGACAGGCACGTTCATAGACACGTTGAATCATCGGTTTGCCCGCGATATCAGCTAAGGGTTTCCCCCATAGTCTTGTTGAGGCATAACGTGCCGGAATAACACAAAGTATTTTCATGAATATAATCTTCCCTTCATTTACGATTTAATGTTTAATCTTCGCTTCAAGGCTCTTCGTGAGAAGTTCCTTAAATTCCTTGTTACCCGCTTCGAAAGTAACTTCTACGCTGATAACAAAGACAGGTATCGGACGCTTTGCCTTCATAATACCATCCGGTATCTTGACCGCATCCTTTTCCGTAATAACGATTGCTTCCGCTCCCTGATTTTGTGCCTGCTGGAATACATCCATCATTTCCTCATTGGTATAATCATGATGATCTGGAAAGCGCAGGCTTTCAACAATTTCAGCTCCGATATCACCGATTGTTTGTTCAAACGATGCCGGATTACCAATCGCCGATACAGCCATGACTTTTTTATTTTTCATATAAGAAACATCAATACCATCACCCGCAATATCCTGATACCAATCACTAATTTCAATAAAGCAGCGCGGTAAATGAATGCTCTCAACAACAAGTGCATGGTCATTATACTGCCCAACTGTATCCCGAATATGTTTGCAGGAGCCCTCCGCTGCCTGATCGACTTTCGTCATGAGACAGACATCCGCCCGATCAAGATGCGACATAGGTTCGCGCAAGGTACCACGCGGCAGCATATAACCATTACCAAATACATTGACTGCATCAATGAGCAGAATGTCCATGTCACGGATCAGCTGCCAGTGCTGATAACCATCATCAAGGATTGCTACCTCAGCACCAAAGTGCTCAACAGCATAACGGCCTGTAACAGAACGATTCGGACCAATAAGCACCGGTACATTCGGTAAATGTTTTGCAAGCAGAAACGCTTCGTCGCCCGCTTCTGCTGCTGACATATAAAGTTTCTTTCCGTCTGATACAATACCAACTTCACCGCGCCACTTCGCACGATAGCCACGGTTTAGTATAACGACACGATAGCCCATATCCCTTATATCACGAGCAAGGCACTGTGCTGTAGGTGTCTTTCCTGTACCGCCTACAGTGATATTCCCCAGACTGATAACATGGCAGTCAAGACTTTTTCGTTTCAGTATACCATGTTTATACCAGGCAAGCTTTACGTTTACGAGTCGTCCATAAATAAAAGAAAAAACATAGAGAACTGATATAATGACTTTTGGCAAAATACCGTGTTCTTCCTTGCCGTGAACCAGCTGAAATAAATACGTCTGGAAATTTTCTATCTTTTCGGTGGACTTTATTGCATGAGCACCCTGATGCTGTTCAACATCATCCAGCATCGTATGCAGAATAACTGCAGATTTACGCGATGCCCCTTTATTTTCTTTTACAATCGTGAGCGTTTCCTGCTCCATTTTTTTGCGACGTATATCATCACGGAAAAGTGCCAACACTTCCCGACTAAGTTCTTCCTCATTGTTTACCGTAATACATGCATTGCGCTTTGTAAAGAGCACATGCGTATCTTTGAAATTGAACATATAATGTCCCACAATAATTGCCTTACCATGTGCTGCCGGCTCAAGAATATTATGTCCACCATGCTGAATAAGACTGCCGCCGACATAAATGACATCCCCAATACTGTAGACTTTACCAAGCTCACCGATCGTATCAAGAATCACTACATCATGATCCGATGATGGTGCTTGCTGTAGATCCGTACGCATACGCGCCGTGAATCCACGATTCTTGCAAATCGATACAATTTCATCTTTGCGCAGGATATCCCGTGGTGCAATGACGAGCTTGATATCGGGGAAGTCCTGCCGCAATTTCTCATAAGCCTTCAAGACAAAAACTTCTTCGCCTTTATGTGTACTTCCCGCCAAAAAAATCCTTGTCGTATTGTCAAAGCCTATTTCCTGCAAAAGCTTTGTTTTTTCCTGAGGCAATACATCTGTATAGGTTTGATCGAATTTTGTATTTCCGGTAACTGTTACGAGTTTCGGATCAGCTCCGAGACGAACAATATATTCCGCATCGATATCTGACTGCATCGCAAACTTCGTCACCGTACCAATCATGTCAACAAGCAGGCTGCGCAAATGATGATAGCGCTGAACACTCTTGTCACTGATGCGTCCATTAACCATCATAACCGGAATATGGTTTTCTCTGGCTGCTTTCAGGAA
>DCFY01000097.1:0-335 GCA_002315155.1 Megamonas sp. UBA1792 | reverse complement strand
AATGTACCCTGGCAAAAAAGGCAAATCAAGCGGATAATAGATAATCGTATCAGCATCCTTTATGATACGGTTTGCCATAGCATAGCCACTGTTCGTCACAACAGATACAAGAATCGGACTTCTCGGAAACTCCTTGCGGAATTCCTTAATAAGCGGACTTGCTGCTACGATTTCACCAACCGATGCAGCATGTACCCAGATGCAATTTTTCTTCGCGACCTTGTCAAGCGCATGTTTTGGTAAAAATCCAAGACTCTGCCGTATACGCTCAACAAATCCTTTTTCGCGTATTGAGCGAACCATAAAGGCCGGGATGATCAGAATCACGAGCAAAA
>DCFY01000130.1:4053-5036 GCA_002315155.1 Megamonas sp. UBA1792 | reverse complement strand
TTTACGGCGGCACTTCGCGCTAAAGGGCTCATGAAGCGTGACCGCGATTATGTTGTCCGCGATAATGAAGTTATTATCGTTGATGAGTTTACGGGCCGTCTTATGGTTGGGCGTCGCTATTCAGATGGTCTCCATCAGGCGATCGAAGCAAAAGAGGGCGTAAAGATTCAGCGCGAATCACAGACGCTCGCGACGATTACGTTCCAGAACTATTTCCGTATGTATAAAAAGCTCGGTGGAATGACAGGGACAGCAAAGACAGAAGAAGATGAATTTCTTAAGATATATAAGCTGCCGGTCATTGTCGTTCCAACGAATCAGCCGGTTCTTCGTGAAGATTTTCCGGATGTTATTTATAAAACGAAACAGGCCAAGTACAGAGCTGTTGCCAATGCAGTTGCGGAAGCACATGCAAAAGGGCAGCCAGTACTTGTTGGTACGACTTCAATCGTACAGTCAGAAGAACTCAGTAAGATTTTGACAAAAAATGGCATCTCGCATAGTGTACTTAATGCAAAATTTCATGAAAAAGAAGCGGAAATCATTAAGGATGCAGGCCAGATGGGTGCTGTTACAATCGCAACGAATATGGCAGGTCGTGGTACGGATATTGTACTGGGTGAAGGCGTTAAAGAAGTCGGCGGGCTCCATATCATTGGTACGGTACGTCATGAAGCACGCCGTATTGATAATCAGCTGCGTGGTCGTGCGGGTCGTCAGGGTGACCCGGGATCATCGCGCTTCTATTTGTCACTTGATGATGATCTCATGCGTCTCTTTGGTTCAGATAATATTTCTTCAATCATGGATAAACTTGGCATGGATGAGGATGATCCAATTGAACATAAGCTTATTACACGATCAATTGAATCGGCTCAGAAAAAGGTCGAAGCACGTAACTTTGATATGCGTAAACATGTGCTCGAATATGATGACGTTATGAATCAGCAGCGTGAGGTTATTTATGGGCAGCGCCGTCAGGT
>DCFY01000130.1:0-3786 GCA_002315155.1 Megamonas sp. UBA1792 | reverse complement strand
CTCACAGGTGATAATCTGCGCGAAAATATTATGGAGATGATCAAGCAGATCATCCATACTGAAATGGATCAGTATGCAAATGAAAAGCTCTATCCGGAAGAATGGACACTTGACGGCCTTATTGAGGATGCGGAAAAAATCTATGCACCGGAGGGTAAGCTTGTAAAGGCAGAGCTTGGAGAGCTGAGCCGTGATGAGCTTCAGGAAACACTGGAAAAGGCAGCTGAAGAGGGGTATCGTGCGCGTGAGCTGATGTTTGGCGAGGAAAATATGCGCGAACTGGAAAAGGTTGTAATGCTCCGTGTGGTTGACAGTAAATGGATGGAACATCTTGATCATATGGATATGCTGCGTGAAGGTATAAACCTTCGTGCTTATGGACAGCGCAATCCGCTTGTCGAATATAAGATAGAAGCGTTTGATATGTTTGAAGAAATGATTGCGCATATTCAGGAAGATATTGCAAAACTTATGTATCGTGTGAGTATCGTAACGAAAGAACAGCAGCAGCTTGAAGATCATCTTGCAAATGCGAAAGCTTCGCACGGCGAGGAAGAAGAAGCTGCTGAAAAAAAGCAGCCGGTTCATAATAAAGATACTATCGGTCGCAATGACCCATGCCCATGCGGCAGCGGGAAAAAATATAAGAATTGCTGTGGCAGAGACAAATAAGAATGGATGTGTTAAAATGCTGGAAGATTTACGTGTAACAATCGTAGCTTTGAGAAAGAAACTTGACGAAATGGGGTTATCTCTTTGACGTTGTTCACAAAGAAGATAAGATAGCAGAACTTGAATATAAAATGGGCGAGCCGACATTCTGGGATGACGCAGAAAAGGCGCAAAAAATCAATAAAGAACTTAATGATGTAAAAATCAGTGTAGATAAATATAAAGCACTTGCGGCAAAGGGCGAAGATATTCAGACGCTTTGGGAAATGGGCATGGAAGATAAGGATGAGAGTGTCTGTGCCGAAGTTGAAAGCGAGATCAAGAGTGTTACGCATGCAGTTGAACAGCTGGAACTGGAGGTTCTTCTTTCAGGTAAATATGATGCAAATGATGCAATTCTCAATCTTCATGCCGGGGCCGGTGGAACCGAGGCGCAGGACTGGACACAGATGCTTCTGCGTATGTATGGCCGTTGGGCTGAGCGCAGTGGATTTACGGTGGAAACCGTTGATCTTCTGCCAGGCGATGAAGCTGGTGTGAAGTCAGCGACACTGATGATCAAGGGGCATAATGCCTATGGTTATCTTAAGGCAGAAAAGGGTGTACATCGTCTTGTGCGCATATCGCCGTTTGATGCAAATGCGCGTCGTCATACGTCGTTCTCAGCCTGTGATATCATGCCGGATATTGAGGATGATGCAGATCTTGAGATCAATATGGCAGATGTGCGTGTTGACACATACCGAGCAAGTGGTGCCGGCGGACAGCACATCAACAAGACGGATTCAGCTGTGCGTATGACGCATATTCCTACGGGGGTTGTAGCACAGTGCCAGAACCAGCGATCTCAGCTGCAGAATAGAGAACAGTGTCTGCGTCTTTTACGGGCACGACTTTTTGAGCTGGAAGAGCAAAAAAAAGCAGAAAAACTTGCTGCTATTGAAGGTGAACAGCAGAAAATAGAGTGGGGCAGTCAGATCCGCTCGTATGTATTCCATCCATATAATATGGTCAAGGATCATCGTACGAATGCAGAAACAGGAAACACGCAGGCTGTCATGGATGGTGATCTCGATATGTTTATTGAAGCATATTTGAGAGCCAAAGCAAACCATGAATTGTAAGAAATAGCAAAGGGACGGCGCGTTCTGCGTCGCTCCCTTTCTTTGAGTGAAGCGGGTGATATTTTGTTTAAGGGCTTGACTATTGTTTCGATATTCTTCATAATATTAATCGTATTTAGTCAGACGATTTTGCCGCCATTGGCTTCAAAAACTGCAGAAACAAGGCTGCGTATGGCAACAAATGCGGAGAAGGTAGATGTCAACATGTCGACATCACCGGCAATTCTACTTCTTTTAGGGCAGATTGATCATATTGATATGACAGCAGAAAATGCAATGATTGGGCAGGTTCGTGTAAAAGAGCTTGTACTCAAAGGTGAAAATGTCCGTATTGATATCCAGTCATTTGCTCAGGATGGCGGTGCGGCTGTACGTACAGCAGATAAACTCGAGCTTACAGGTACCATCGGTGTAGAGAATCTGGCAGATCTTTTAACAAGAAAGGTCGATAAGCTGAAAGATGCTGAAGTCACGATTACACCGGATGGCGTAAAAGTGACGGGGAATGTTATGATTGCCGGACGGAAAGCGGATGTGAGTCTTGAGGGAATAATCCTGGGTGAGAATGGTTCCATTTATTTTCATATGACAAAGCTTAATATTCGTAATGCGATTTTTGGCAAAGCTGTTATTAGTAATTTTTTCGGGGATATCTTATTGACGGATTTGAAAGTCCTGCCGTTTAAGGTAGAGCTGGATGATGTTGTACAAAAGAATGATGAAATTGTGATTACGGCCAGTCATCATAACGAGTAATTGACAAATACAGGACAGTGCAGGAACCTCTGCTTATAGAAGCATTAAAACAAGATAGAGAAAAGTTCACTCATAAGGTGGGAAATAAATTGAAGATTTTCAAATACAACCGATGTCTTATTGCTTTTATCATCCTGGGGGTGATAGCAGCATTTATTGTGGATGTGCAACGTTATTATGTTGAAAAAAACAATATGACCGTAGATTTAGCTATTGACTATGAAGATCTCATGACGCTTGCTGAAACTGAAGGACAGCCAGTCGAAGAGGTTTTATCACAGGCAAAAAATGCAGGGCTTACATCGCTTGCTGTCTATGAAACGACGTTTAAGAAACTCAACGTAAACGGTAAAGTAAGTGCGACGGCTGGCAGTGAAATTTTGCAGCGTTATCATAATGGTTCGCTGACGAATCCTGCATGGCAGGAGCTTGCCGCAAATGGTAAAATTGTTGGTACAAAAGTTTATGTAACAGGGAATGATCCGCAGACCTTCAAGGAAGTAAAAGAAGATCTCATACGTCGTCTTGGTGCAGATCGTGTGACTTCCATGCAGGTGGATCGTGAAGAAGTTCTTGAACTTAAGGCAAACTATGAGGCTTTGTTAAAGATGAATCTTGGCATGCCGACAGATGAGATGAAGGCAGTAAATGCTGCCGGATTTTATGTTATTGCCCGGCCAAGCAACTATTTGTTTGCAACAAAGGAAGATGTAGAATCCGTCTTTAAGCGTCTTGATGGGATCAAGGTATCTGAAATGATCTTTTCTGGTGCAGAAGTACTGGGAAATCCAAAAGAACTTAATACGACGATACAGGAACTTAAGCAGCGGAATATTACGCTGGGGATGATTGAGGCGACAACCCAACTGCAGTTCTATAAGCAGGATGGTCTTATGGAACTTGCAAAGGGTCTTGACTATCAGGGGGCACGTCTCTATGCAATACCAAAGGATGAACAGCCAAAGCTCAAACAGTCGTCTGCTATCGAACGCTGGGCGAATACGGATGAAGAACGCAATATCCGTGTGGATCTTTTGCGTATTTATGAAAAGCCAGCGCCGGGTATGACACTTTTGCAGACAAATATGAAATATATTTCTGCTACACGGGATATTCTGCAGAACAATGGCTTTACTCTTGATCGGGCGGGTACATTCACCAGCTTTTATCCGGGAAGTACGCTGCGCATGATTATGATGCTTGGTGTAGCAGCAGCAGCGGTACTCTATCTTTC
>DCFY01000054.1:4718-5798 GCA_002315155.1 Megamonas sp. UBA1792 | reverse complement strand
CCCACGAATACCCGCACCCAGACAGATAATAGCATCGTATTTCTTGGTTTCCGCCATTTTTTTTGCCGCAAGCGGAATTTCAAAAGCTCCCGGCACCCAAGCTACATCAACATCATCGTCGTTTGCACCGTGACGGTGGAGTGTATCAATCGCACCACTGAGCAGTTTTGAGGTAATGAACTCATTAAACCTTGCTACGACAATCCCCAATTTCAAGCCTTCCGCTGTTAAATTACCTTCTAAAATATTTGCCATTTCAATATCCCCCTCTTATGCTTCTTCCTTTAAAATATGTCCCATTTTGGTTTTCTTTACTTTCATATACTTGCGATTGAACTTATTCGATTTGATTTCCAGTGGTACTCTTTCGACAATTTCAAGTCCATATCCTTCTAACCCTGCACGTTTTGCTGGGTTGTTCGTCAAAAGGCGAATACTTGTAAGTCCAAGATCCGAAAGGATCTGGGCGCCAATACCATAGTCACGCAAATCTGGTGCAAAGCCAAGCGAAATATTCGCTTCAACTGTATCCTGTCCCTGATCCTGCAGTGCATAGGCGCGAATCTTATTTGCCAAACCAATGCCACGGCCTTCCTGTCGCATATAGAGCACGACTCCCTCCCCAGCAGTTTCAATTTCCCGGAGTGCCGCTGCCAATTGATCGCCGCAATCACACCGCAACGAACCAAGTGCATCACCCGTCAAACATTCTGAATGAACGCGCACAAGCACGTTTTTCTTACCTCGCACATCGCCTTTAATAACAGCAACATGACATTTTCTATCAAGCGTATTTTCATAAGCAATAAGCTTGAATGTCCCATATTTGCTTGGTAATTTTGTTTCTGCTACTTTACTGATAAAAGTTTCATTCTTTTTACGATACTCAATAAGTGCTTTAACCGTAATAAACTTTAAGCCATGCTTTTGCGAAAACTCCATAAGTTCCGGTGTCCGCATCATATGTCCATCGTCGCTCATAATTTCACAGCAAAGCCCAGCCGGTGAAAATCCTGCAAGCATCGCGAGATCTGTTGTGGCTTCAGTATGACCTGTACGGCGAAGCACCCCACCATCTAT
>DCFY01000054.1:2024-4398 GCA_002315155.1 Megamonas sp. UBA1792 | reverse complement strand
TTAACAAGTGTCTTAACCGTCTGGCAACGTTCAAAAGCCGAGATACCTGTTTCCGTTTCATAGTCATCAACTGACACTGTAAATGCCGTTTCATGATTATCCGTATTATTGGCTACCATCTGTCCAAGGCCCAGCGCATCAAGTCGCTTTCCATCCATTGGCATACAAATGAGTCCCTTCGCATAAGTTGCCATAAAGTTGACCGCTTCCGGCGTACATATATCCGCTGCAATAATAAGATCGCCTTCATTTTCCCTATCTTCGTCATCAACAACAACAACCATTTTCCCTTGACGAATATCTTCAATTGCTTCTTCGATTTTAGCAAATCCCATATTGTTCTCTCCTTTTATCTAAATCAATAAATTCAAAATCCATATTTTTGTAAAAAATCTTTTGTCAATCCACTTGCATCTTTTTTTGACTTTTCCAAAGGATGCAGTAAAAAGTTTTCAACATATCGGCCTAGCATATCCGTCTCGATATTAATAGAACTTCCCACATTTTTTGTCCCAAGTGAAGTCACGCTCCGCGTATGCGGAATCAGCGATACACTAAACCAATTATTATTAACATCAACAACCGTTAAGCTAATGCCATCAACCGCAACAGATCCTTTAGAAACAACATGATGAAGCAGCTCTTTCCCAGCTTCTATTTTCATGATAATCGCATTTTCATCTTGTGTAAAAGAAGTGATTTTGCCAACACCATCGACATGTCCGCTCATAATATGCCCACCCAAACGACTCTGCAATGTAAGTGCTCGCTCAAGATTCACTCGGCTGCCACGTTCCAAATCACAAAAAGCTGTACAGCGGACGGTCTCGGGCATAACATCTGCTATAAAACAATTTTTATCGAAATGTGTAACTGTGAGGCAAACACCATTGACAGCAATACTATCACCGATCTGCAAATCATCCAGCACAATTTTTGCTGCAATGTTAATACTGCCCGAACTTGCACCTGCTTCAATCGAACGTACCGTACCAAGTTCCTCTACAATTCCTGTGAACATATGTATTCTCCCTTCTTTTTAAAATAACCACTGATAAGAATATCTTCATCCAACATTTCCATGCTGATATTTTCCAATAAAACCGCCTCATTGAGTGAGGTGATTCCTGCTCCACCAATGGGTGTCAATGCGTTACGGCCGCCAATAAGTTTTGGCGCAATAAATGCATACATCTTATCTGCAAGATGATTTTCCAATAATGAATAGTTTATTGTTGAACCACCTTCAACAAACACAGAGCTGATACCACGCTGCCCAAGTAACGCAAAGAGCATTTTCATATCCACTTGTTCGCCATCATTGACTACAAGCACCTCAACTCCGGCATCTTCCAGTGCTTTGATACAATTTATATCCGCTTTTGCTGTTACTGCAATGATTGTCGGTGCCGCTCCATCGCAGACAACTTTGCTTGTCAAGGGTGTACGAGCTTTACTATCTACGATAATACGAATCGGATTTTTTCCCATACCATCCGGCAACCGCACGGTAAGACTCGGATCATCTGCAAGCACTGTTCCTATACCAACGAGAATACTATCGTATCGGTCACGCAGCTTATGCGTAAACAATCTTGAGGACTCGCCTGTGATCCACTTTGATTTACCTGACGCTGTGGCAATCTTGCCGTCAAGTGTCATCGCTGTCTTCATTATGATAAATGGCATTTTTTCCGATATCCACTTTAAAAACACTTCATTTAGCGCAATCGCTTCCTTTTCCAACACACCTGTTACAACCTCGACACCAGCATTTTTTAGTATTTTTATACCTTTACCAGCAACAAGCGGGTTGGGATCCATCATTGCCACAACGACCTTTTTTATCCCTGCCTCAATGAGTGCCTTACTGCATGGGCCAGTACGTCCATAATGTGAACACGGCTCCAGTGTTACGTAAATTGTCGATCCTTTTGCCAAATCCCCTGCCTGTTTTAGTGCATGGATCTCTGCATGCGGCGTACCAGCCCTGCGATGCCAGCCCTGTCCTACAATCCGGCCATTCTTTACAACAATTGCTCCAACAAGCGGATTCGGACTTGTACACCCTTCTGCATAGCGAGCAATCATTAACGCCTTTTGCATATATTCTTCATCCTGCATTCGTAAATCGCCTCACATTAAATACTAAAATAAAAAAAGACTGCCAAAAAGATTTCTCTCTTCAACAGCCTTTAAAATACATAGGAAATAAACTCCTGCTTGTATATCATGCATTTTAAATCGAGTCTCTTCTCATCCAGACTATACTGTCGGCTCCGGAATCTAACCGGATCGTGCCAAAATGGCTTGCGGGCTTTACCGCCGGTGGGGAACTCCCCCCCGCCTCAAAGACTGTCTCTTTATTCAACTT
>DCFY01000054.1:984-1720 GCA_002315155.1 Megamonas sp. UBA1792 | reverse complement strand
GGGATTTATATTTTCATTCTGCCCAAATAAAACATATCGGATAAATCAATGTAATAAACAGCATGTTCACTGCAGATGATATAAACATCCCACACCGATCACCAAGAAGTAATATAAAAATCATTTTCCCACTATACATTAACAAGAGAACAATAAATGCACCGATAAGAAATCGGGCTAACTTTTGCTGGTTACCTCCCGATATAGAAAAACATATCCAACGGCGCTCACAAAACCAGCCAAATGAGAGCCCCAATAAAGCACCAGCTGCTGAAAAACTGTCAAGCATCATTTCTACCGGATCAACAATCAATATACCATCGATATAATCAAGTGAATAAGATTTCAGATCTGCATATGCAATGAGTATAAAACTCAGAACAATGCCGGCAAGCATAAGATAAATATCTCTGCCTTCACGAGCATCAACCCATTGTAAAATCCTGTAACTAATAAGCAGCAGCATACTCCCTATCACTAGTGAAGCAATAACATCCTGCGGTGTATGAACGCCCAGGTAATTGCGAGAAAACCCTATCAACAGAAATACAGCAATACAACAGTTCCTAAGCAAAAGATGATTTCGATTGACTACCGCAAGGCCGCCCCATGTCGCGATAGCTCTTGCTGTATGACCGCTAGGAAAAGAATACCCACTCGCTCCCTGCACTGCAGATACAACCGGAATTAACTCTGCGTTACGTATCCAGGGGCGATAGACACCTGCTGTCAACTT
>DCFY01000054.1:0-659 GCA_002315155.1 Megamonas sp. UBA1792 | reverse complement strand
TCTTTTATTTATACACCAATAGACACCAGCAGAGATTAGCATCGGTATAATTCCTACGCCAATTGACGATAAGAACAAGAAAAAGCCATCAAAAATACTTCCTGTCATCTGCCGCACACCCTGCAAAAACAACAAATACTGGATATCCATATATACACACCATTTTTACCAAAACTCATCCGCAAGGGACGACTTTCAACCTATATTTTATTAGTTACTCACTCCGCAAGGCACTCTGCCATAACTCTCTGTACAACAGCATCCGGTACATTTGTATTGACACTGACTTTGCCAATCCCCTCCATAAGCACCCAGTGCACCTTGCCATTAACCGTCTTCTTGTCGTGGAGGATCGTCGCACGCATCTTTTCTACGGTACAGCCCTTTGCCTTTATCGGTAGGTGAAAACGTTCAATGAGAGTCTGCACTCGTATCACAGCATCATGATTGATATATCCGATTGCCTCGCTGATTTTCGCAGCCCCCAGCATCCCAATAGCAACAGCCTCGCCGTGGTTGTACTTTGTATAACCGGTTTCGCTTTCAATTGCATGTGCAATTGTATGTCCAAAATTTAAAATAATACGCAGTCCGGTTTCTTTTTCATCCTGACTTACAACTGCTGCCTTGATTTCACAAGAACGAGCAATTATATGCAC
>DCFY01000086.1 GCA_002315155.1 Megamonas sp. UBA1792 | reverse complement strand
AATCAGATGTATTTCCTGCCGCAGGATCTTTTTCTATTGAGTCCGGGTCTTCATTATCCGGAAGCGGTCGAAACGATGGCAAAACTTGTTTATCCGGGAGTTTTTGAATAATGGATCTTTTGGAGAAGTATAAAAACTATAAAGAGCATAAAATAAAATGGCGAATACTGGTTCTTATGGTATTTGCCGTTTTGGCATTTTTAGGCTGCGTCGTAAGCCTTATGAAGGGCTCTGTTGATGTGTCATATACAGAGATCGTTCAGGCAATTTCAGGACAGTCAGCGGGCATGAACACGCAGATCATTAACAATATACGTTTGCCACGGACCATTGTAGCGGCGCTTGTGGGGGTAAATCTGTCGCTTTCAGGAGCAATCCTGCAGGCGGTTATGAAGAATCCTCTCGCTGATCCGCATATTATTGGGATTTCTTCTGGTGCCGGACTTGCCGGTATTTTTGTCATGCTTGTATTGCCGGATATGGAAGTTCTTATTACACCGATTGCTTTTATCGGAGCGATGCTGGCAGCGATTGGGATCTATTTGCTTGCATGGAAAAATGGTGGTATTCGTCCCGTGCGTATTATTCTGGCAGGAGTAGCCGTATCGGCTTTTCTCGGAGCGGGGATATCGGCACTGCTTATTTTTTATAGTGACCGTGTTCATGGAGCGCTCATGTGGATGATTGGTGGATTGTCAGCACGCAGTTGGCCGCATGTGGAAATTATTTATCCGTATACGATTGCAGGCGTGTTTTTGGCGCTGTTGGGAGCGCGGCATTTGAATATTTTACAGCTGGGGGATGAGATTGCCAAAGGGCTTGGCCTTCGTGTTGAGTTTACACGTATCGCAATGACAGCACTTGCGGCGATGCTCGCGGCAAGTGCTGTATCGGTTGTCGGGCTTTTGGGATTTGTCGGACTTATCGTGCCGCACGCAACGCGGCTTCTTATTGGATCAGACTATCGTTATCTTTTGCCAGGATCGGCACTTCTTGGTATGGCTGTTGTCACGTTTAGTGATACATTTGCCCGTACAATGTTTGCGCCGACGGAGCTGCCGGTAGGGATTATTATGGCAATCCTCGGCGCACCATTCTTTCTTTTTTTGCTGAGGAGGGAAATCTGATGGCAGGACTTGAAGTAAAGAATCTTACAGTTGAAATCACGCACAGGGAAATATTAAAAAATATTAATATTTCCTTTGCCGAAGGAAAGCGTACTGCGATCATTGGGCCGAATGGCTCGGGAAAGTCGACGCTGCTGAAGGTTATTGCCGGACTCAATCCGCATCACACGGGAGATGTACTTCTTAATGGACAAAATCTTTATCACTTTGGCAAGAAAAAGCTTGCGCAAAAGCTGGCCATTTTACCGCAGGGAAGTAAGACACCACTTGATCTTACAGTGGCAGAGCTTGTCGACTATGGACGATTTCCCTATCGCAGCTGGCTGCATGGCAGCTGTACGAAGGAAGATCATGAAGCTGTATGCTGTGCCATCGAGCAGACAAAGCTCACACCGCTTAGGGATCGTCAGGTAGCAACACTTTCAGGTGGGGAACGGCAGCGGGCCTGGATTGCGATGGCACTTGCACAGCAGCCAGAGATACTTTTGCTGGATGAGCCGACGACGTATCTTGATATTGCACATCAGCTTGAGGTTATGCAGATTATCACGGAGCTTAATCGTGCATATAAGATGACCGTCATTATGGTGCTGCATGATCTCAATCATGCGCGGCAGTATGCGGATGAGATCGCTGTGATAAGAGACAGGAACATTTTTGCCAAAGGGGCACCATCACAGGTACTCAGTGTGTCAATGCTTGCTGAGGTTTTTGGTGTCAGGGCGGATGTTTTTACAAATCGTAGCGGGCTGTCGGTCTTATCGCCGATTGCACTAGTAAAATAAATAATGCAGACTGTTGTAAGAAATGTTACATACAACAGTCTGCATTATTTGTTAGAATAAAATGATTTTAAAAACAGGAGTGATTTTATGAAAAAATGGCTTATCGTATATTCATCTTCTACGGGAAATACAAAAGCGATTGCTGAAGCAATAAAGGAAGCATTACCCGTTGATACAGATATTTTTAATGTGCGTGAGGTGCCGGAGGATTTGTCTGCGTATGAGGTAATAGCTGTTGGCTACTGGCTTTCACGCGGCGGACCGGACAAACTCACGCAGGATTTTCTGCCATGCGTAAAGGAAAAAGCGGTTGTGCTTTTTGAGACACATGGGACAATGCCGGGCAGTGAGCATGCTGTTACAGCATTTGCC
Organism: Megamonas sp. UBA1792; assembly: GCA_002315155.1. Next base: position 572 of record DCFY01000086.1, on the reverse strand, counting down.
AGAGCTGCATATCTTCTTGGCGAAGACTGTATGATTCTCGGAACTTTTGGCTGTCAGGGCAGGATTAATCCGATGCTTTTAGAAAAGCGCAGGCAGGGTCAGCAAGATGATCCACATGCGAATACAAAGGAAAATGCTGAACGATGGGCGATGGCTGCAACTCATCCGGATCGTGCAGATATTGATGCGGCTATGGATTTTGCCAGACTTATGCAGCGCAAAATTGTTGTGCTGGAAAGTTTTGCAAAAAGACAAACAGAAAGAGAATAAAGTTTTGCAAAAGATTGCAGCAGGCAATGTGTGTTAACGGATGTATTTGGAACGGGATTGTATGTGACAGATTAAGAAAACTTTTTGTGTATGCTATGTACATATTTGGGTTGATAAATTTATAGGAGGAGCTGTTTGAAATGGAAGATGAAAAATTTGAATGGCAGAAAAATCCGCATATATCGATGGAGGTAATGACACCAATTGAGCAGCGTATTGCAGCAGAAAGGCCACAGCTTAGTCAAGGATTGGTAAAGCTTAGAGAACTTTTGGGTGAGGAAAAATTTATCAAATATATTTCG
>DCFY01000149.1 GCA_002315155.1 Megamonas sp. UBA1792 | reverse complement strand
ATTGACTTTCCAGCCCCTGTTTCCCCTGTAAGTATGTTAAGTCCTCGATCGAATTCGACCTGTACATGTTCCAGCAAGGCAAAGTTCCATACAGTTAATGTTTTTAACATCCGACCATCTCCTTTATGAAGAATCTCAGACTATCATCATTTCCAGCTTTTTTATAATTTCTGGTACAGCACCAATTGGTTTAATGACAACAAGTATGTTATCATCACCAGCGACTGTACCGATGATTTCCGGCCATTTTGCATAATCAAGAGTCGAAGCAACTGCATTTGCTGCTCCCGGCAGTGTCTTGATTACAATAATATTTTCACTAAAATTCAGTCCTATAACAGAATCCTGAAACATTCTCGCCATCCTGTTTTTTGAAAACACCATGTTTTTTTCCATTGGATAGGCGTAGCGATATCGCCCATCACCTGTAGGTACCTTTATAAGCATAAGTTCCTTAATATCGCGGGAAACCGTTGCCTGAGTTACTTCTATATGCTGTTTACGCAACGATTCTGCTAAGTCTTCCTGGGTTTCCACTACGGAGTTTTCAATTATATCCTTAATCTTCGCATGGCGTATAGCCTTCATCTTCTCACCCTCTGACTTTTTCTATAAAATATAAAAATGGTGCTATTTCAGAATGATTCATCATCCTATAACAACCCACCGTATAATCTTTTTTGGATACGGTTTGTAAATATGCGTCAAGCATACCGGCTTCTTCTCTACCAGCCAAATGTCCAGGATAAGCTACAACTGCCAGAACACCATGCAAACACAGCTGATTCAATACCTTTTTTATTGCCTGCAAGGTCGACTCTGGTTGTGTCGTAAGTGAATGGTCCCCCCCTGGGAGATACCCAAGATTAAATATGGCTACATCAATCTTTTCTTTAACAAAATCTGTAATACGTTTATGATCTGCCAATATGCAGGTTATTTTATCCATATATTCGCTTGTTTTTTCCTGTACAGCAGCAATTGCTGTTTCCTGTATATCAAATGCATAAATGTGTGCCCCTTGCTGGGAATTTTCTGCCAGGAACAAGGTGTCATTTCCATTACCAGCTGTTGCATCAACAATGACCATTGATTTTTGCAAGGCAGTCTTCAACAATATCTGTGCTACTTCTATTGCACTGCTTATTACCTGCACTATGCATTCCCCCATAATTTTGTCCGAAGTATCTGATAGTAATTTTTATCCTCAAATTTTACAATTTTCGCTGAAGTAACCGCCTTTCGAACAATGACCACATCTCCCGGTAATAAGCGAAAACTTTCCTGCCCGTCAAAGGTCACAAGAATATCCTGATGTACAGCTGCAATATGGATGCGCACCTCTTCATTTTCATCAATAATCATTGGACGGACATTAAAGGTATGTGGACAAATCGGTGTCACGAGAAGCACCTTGAGCTTTGGATTAATAAGTGGTCCGCCAGCAGAAAGTGAATACGCCGTTGATCCTGTAGCCGTTGAGACAATAAGCCCATCCGCCTTATAGTCTGCAACCCTGCACCCATCAATACTGAGTCCGAGATGCAGCATACGAGCAACACCGCCCTTCGAAACAACAACATCATTTACTGCATTTCCTAAAAAACGCGTTTCTTCACCACTTTTTACGAATCCAGCAAGCATGAGCCTTTCTTCTATATGATACACATGATGCAAAATTTTCTCCAGTTTACTTTCAATCTCCGACAATTCAATATCAGCCAAAAAACCAAAACTTCCAATGTTAATTCCACAAACCGGAATGTTTTGCTTGTTCAGTCGACGGCATACACCAAGAAGTGTGCCATCACCGCCAACGCTGAGACCCATATCAAAAGGCTGTTCATCAATATTGACTGCACCAAGTTTCTCATAACCAAAAAAGAGTGCCTCATCCATTGGCATAATGAGCTCAACCTCTTTATGTTTATAAAAATTCACAATACGTCTAAGAACCATTCCTGAATTTTCTTTATCTACATTTGGAAAAACAGCAATTCTAAACATTTCTCTATCCCCAAATCTTTAAGATTATATTTTCTTATCAAGATTTTCATGTGCTGCCTTTACAACCTGCAGAATCATATCTTCAGTAACGACACCGTCGATTTTATTATCAAGATCAAGGCGAATAAGATATTCTATATTTCCTTCCGGTCCTTTTACTGGCGAAAAAGTAAGGTTTCGCGGCATAAAACCAAGATTACAGCTAAAGTCGACGACCTTGCGAATGACATCCATATGCACTTTAGGATCACGAATAACACCTTTTTTACCAACTTTTTCTCTGCCAGCTTCAAACTGTGGCTTGATAAGTGCTACAATTTCGCCACTGTCCTTTAATAACGCCTTCGCATGTGGCAATACCTTTTCCAGCGAGATAAATGCCACATCGATTGAAGCAAAATCCAGCTTTTCACCAATGTTCTCTGTTACAACATTACGAATGTTCGTCCGTTCCATATTGACAACACGTTTATCTGTGCGAAGCGACCATGCCAGCTGACCATAACCAACATCAATTGCGAAAACCTTTATTGCACCATTCTGCAAAGAACAGTCCGTGAAGCCACCTGTTGATGCACCAATATCAGCGACTATCTTTCCTTCTAAAGATACTCCAAATTCTTCAATGGCTTTAGCGAGTTTAAGACCGCCGCGACTTACGTATGGAATACTATCACCAAGGACTCGTATTACAGCCTCCGGCCTCACAAGTGTTCCGACTTTATCTATTTTCTGATTATCGACAAGCACAAGACCCGCCATAATCGTTGTCTTTGCACGTTCTCTGCTCACAACAAGATTACGTTCAACGAGCAGTACATCTAATCTTTGTTTTGCCATATTATTTATCCTTATTCATAAACTTTTTTACCTTTTCCAAAACAGCATCGACCGTAAGACCACATAGTTCCAAAAGCTCTGCTTTTGTTCCCTGCTCAATGAATGCATCTGGCAAGCCGATACGAAGCACCTTTGGTTTTCTAAGCCCGGCATCGTTCAAAAACTCCAACACCGCTGAGCCAAAACCACCAGCCAATACATTTTCTTCCATTGTCACAATGATGTCCATCGTTTCCGCAAGCTCTCGCAATATTGCTTTATCAAGCGGCTTTATAAAGCGCGCATTGATAACTGTCGCCGCAATACCATCCTGCTCAAGGCATGCAGCCACTCTGGACGCTACAGAAACCATTGTACCAACAGCGAAAAATGCAACTTTTCCGCCCTTGCTCAAGACCTCGGCCTTACCTACTGGCACATCCTGAAACTCTGGTATAATCTCTACACCAAGGCCAGAACCACGTGGATAGCGCAACACAATCGGTCCATCAAAATCAACTGCCATTCCCAGCATCTGACGAAGCTCATTTTCATTCTTTGGTGCCATAATTGTAAGATTAGGAATGTGACGCAGATAAGAATAATCAAATACACCATGATGCGTCGGCCCATCTTCACCAACAAGCCCAGCTCGATCAAGACAAAGTACAACAGGCAAATTCTGCAGGCAGACATCATGCAGCATCTGATCATATGCACGCTGGGCAAAAGTCGAATAAAGTACTACAACCGGCTTTTTCCCAACCGCAGCCATCCCGGCTGCCAGCGTTACTGCATGCTGCTCTGCTATACCAACATCAAAAAATCGTTGCGGATATACCCTGCCAAACTCCTTAAGACCCGTACCAGCCGGCATTGCTGCCGTAATTGCCGTTATTGCTGTATTTGTCTGTGCCAAATCAATAAGTGCCCGACTAAATACAGATGTATACGATGGCGGTGCATCCTTCTTGGTAGTTGTTTTTCCTGTTGCCACATCAAATTTACCAACACCATGAAACTTATCCGGTTCCAGTTCTGCCGGCAGATAACCTTTGCCTTTTTTCGTAAGAACATGAATGAGAATAGGTCCTGTTAGTCGCTTTGCCCGCTGTAACACTTCAAGCAACAAGGTTATATTATGACCATCAATCGGCCCAATATAATTGAAGCCCATTTCTTCAAAAAGTCCGCCTGGAACAATAACTGACCTTACACCGTCTTTGATATAGCCCGCCGTCTTCATTACAGTATCGCCAATTCCTGGAATACGGCGCAAAAGCCCCTCGATATCCTTCTTAGCCCTTGTATATTGGGGTGCTAAACGCATCCGTGACAAGTATTCGGACATCGCTCCGACATTTTTATCGATTGACATTTCATTGTCATTGAGAATTACAATAAGATTTTTCCCCAGATCACCAGCATGATTGAGTGCCTCAAAGGCTTCGCCGCCTGTAAGTGCCCCATCACCAATAATCGCAACAATATTCCGCCGACTCCCATCAAGATCACGAGCAACAGCCATACCAAGCGCTGCTGATATTGACGTGCTTGAATGTCCAACACCGAATGCATCATATACAGACTCTGCTCGCTTGGGGAAACCTGTAATTCCCCCTTTTTGACGTAATGTATGAAATCGTTTACGCCTACCCGTAAGAATCTTATGCGTGTAAGCCTGATGACCGACATCCCAAATAAGCTTATCTTCCGGACAATGAAAAACCGTATGCAGCGCAATTGTAAGTTCAACCGTTCCAAGACTTGGTGCAAGATGTCCACCTGTCTTTGCCACAGTACCAATAATAAAAGTACGCAACTCCAAAGCCAGCTTTTCTAGTTCACTCACAGACAGCTGTCTAAGCCGCTCCGGATTTTCTATGCTGTCTAATATTTGGTTCATGTTCATTTACCTTTCAAGTTTTATTTATCACGATCAATTAAATATCGCACAATGTCCCGCAAAAAATCGGCTTTCTCATCAAACCCGTCAAGTGCCGCAACAGCATCATCAGCAGCCTGACGTGCAAGCTGTTGTGCCGTTTCCAATGAAGTCAGTGTAACATAGGTTGATTTGTGATTGCGTTCATCACTGCCTACAGGTTTTCCTATAACCTCTTCCGATCCTGTGACATCAAGAATATCATCGGTAATCTGGAATGCCATGCCAAATTTTTCTGCATAAAGCGTAAGTGCGGTCAATTGATCTTCATCTGTCCCCGCAAGAATCGCTCCAGAACGAATCGCTGCACAGAAAAGTGCACCCGTTTTTCCCATATGCATTTGCTTCAATCTTTTCATATCAATATGCTTATTTTCGGATTCCAAATCAATTGCCTGACCACCTACCATGCCATTCGGTCCAGCTGCCTGACTCATTTCCTGCACTACTGCCAAACGAGCTTCTGCTGACGAAGCAGGTTGCCGCAGCATGACCTCAAATGCCATTGTCAGCAATGCATCACCTGCCAACACTGCCATACCCTCACCATATACCTTATGGTTTGTGAGCTTTCCACGCCGATAATCATCATTATCCATCGCTGGCAAATCATCATGAATAAGGGAATATGTATGAATCATTTCAATCGCACAGGCCGTGCACAAATAATCCGTTCCCCTGCCGCCGACTGCATCTGCTGCTGCCATTAAAAGTACTGGACGAAGCCTTTTACCACCTGCCATAAGACTATAGTTCATCGCGTCACAAAGCGTTTTATCCTGTGCTATTTCCCGTGGGAATATTTTTTCCATTGCTGCTTCAACAAGCTGTCGCTTTTCTTTCCAATATTCCTTAAACATATCTCAATCTCCCTCGATTTTAAGTTCCAGTTCCTGGATCTCACCATCTGTTTCCTTCAGCATCGTGTCCATAGTTTTTTCCACTTCATTTAGGGCATTCATACAGTTCTGTGAAAGCTTCACACCCTGTGTATATTTACTCAAAAGCTCATTCAAGCTTATATCACCATTTTCCATTGTCTGAACAATTTCTTCCAACTGACACAAAGATTCTTCAAATGTATTTTTCTTTGCTCGTGCCACTATACATTCCTCCTAACATCACTAACAATCGCTGTAAAGCTACCATCTACAAGAACAACTTCGACAGATTGATTATGTTCTACTGTCTCTATACTGCGCAGGATATTCTCATTTTTCTTCACAATACCATAGCCACGTCGTAATACCTCTGTAGGATTGAGCAAAGCCAGTTTCTCAAACGATATCTGCATTTTTTGTTTTTTGTTTGCCAAAACGGCTTCAGCCAGCTGTACGAGTCGTGACTGCAAACCATCAATTCTTTGGCGCTTTGTTGATAAGAGTCGTTGTGGTGAACACATTGCCACACGTTTCAGGCACATAGCCAGCCGCCCTTGCCGTTGCTGCAAACCATTACGCATCACTCTGTCCAGTTGAGCTTTTAATGACAACACATAACGTGATAAATCTGCCGTATTTGGAACAGCCAGCTCTGCTGCCTGCGATGGTGTAGCCGCTCGTACATCGCTTACAAAGTCAGCAAGTGTATAGTCCGTCTCATGTCCAACCGCTGATATAACTGGGATTTTTGATGCAAAAACAGCTCGTACAACAATCTCTTCGTTAAACGACCACAAATCCTCCATTGAACCGCCGCCTCGGCCAACGATAAGCACATCAACAGGATAGCTTTTATTGAATAACGCAATTCCTTTTGCAATCTGTGCCGCCGATTCTTTCCCCTGTACCTGTACTGGATAAAGTACAATGCGAATCGCTGGATTACGGCGCTTCGCTACACGATAGATATCATGAAGTACTGCTCCGGACAGTGATGTAACCACTCCTATTATCTTAGGAAAAGATGGTATATCTTTCTTGTACACCTCTGAAAAAAGCCCTTCTTCTGTAAACTTTTCTTTAAGCTGCTCAAATGCAAGACTTAGCTCACCTGCCCCTTCCGGTACAAGTGTATCGGCATAAAACTGATACGATCCATCACGTTCATAAACCGATACTGTTCCTGAAGCAATAACCTTTAGCCCATTCGTTGGTACAAATCGAAGGTGTTGAGCACGGCTGCGAAACATAACACATTTAAGACTTGCATCTGCATCTTTCAAAGTAAAATAGCAATGACCAGAGGTATACTGTTTAAAATTTGAAATTTCCCCGCATATCATGACCTTCGTTAAAATAGAATCGCTATCAATAAGTTTTTTTATGTATTTTGTAATTTCACTTATACTATGAACCGCCACGGTATACCCCCTGACAAAATAAGAAAAAAGCCAGGCCATGAGCCTGGCAAATTCTGATATTATTATTTGACCATCGCACCTAAAATTCCATTGACAAAACGACCAGAATCATCTGTACCAAATTTTTTTGCCAGCTCAATTGCTTCATTTATTGCAATATTCGGTGTCAATTTTTCCTCGCTAAATTTCATTTCAAATACAGCAACACGTGTAATATTACGATCAACACCCGACATGCGTTCAACCTTCCATTCACGTGAACTTTTTGTAATAATTGCATCAATTTCTGTCAAATGCAATCTTGTTCCCTTAACAAGGGCCTTCGCATAGTTCTTGTCATGTGCTGCAAACGAGCCGATTTCACCAGCTGCCGCATCTACAGCCTTTATCTGATTTTCTTCATCACTACTTGCAACTGACTGATTTAAATCCAGTTGAAAAAGTGCCTGTAATGCTACTTCACGAGATTGTCTCCGACTCATAAAAACCTTCCTTTATCCACTAAATCTTTATTTCCTGGTTAACGTCGAAATATCGGTGGAAGAAATCTTTGCAAATTCTGCCAAAAATCTTCGCCACTATCGACTTTCATACCGACAAACAAGCCAATGAGGCCGCAAAACAATATAAAGATTGTCTTCCAAAATCCAAACAACAATACTGCAATTCCCAAAACAATTCCCAGTGTCGTGCCGACAAACTTTCCCCGATGTTCCTGCCAGACCTCTTCAACCAGTTGCTTAAAGTCTTCTTTCATTTTGCCACCTCACTGCCTTCAGACAACACGCTGTTTTTCAATTGCTGCATTGGATATATCCGCTACACTGATATTCACCGAAAAATTCTTCAGGCCGATAAATTCCTGCAAATGCGACTGCACTGTATCCTGAATTGCATCCGATATCTTTGATACATTGCTTTCCTGCCCGATAACAATACGGATTTTAATCCGTACAGAAGCTTCTTCCGGTAAATCTTCCTTTGTCTTTGATCGTTCTGCTGTCACCTGTACCTTTACATCACGCACACCAGATACCCTGCGAGTTACCTTATCTACCATATTTCTAATAGCAGCTATCGATACTCTGACATCTCCCATGCTTCCATGGACAAGAATCGCTTCTTTGTCATAGCTGACCTTCTTTACCGATACAAAACTCATACTAAGTAAATGGATGCTCCATAAGAATACAACGAAAGCCACTGCTCCTGTTTCCCAACGTCCGCTCAAATACAAAAAATCATTCCAAATATATTGCGCTGGAACGATCTGCAAACAGACCACAATGAGCCCAAGAGACAGTAAGGCAAAGCTGATGGTATAGAGAAACAACAAAAGCCTGTTTATGATTCCCATATGCATTCCTCTTCCCGTATCAACGAACCCGGACTTCTTCTTCCTTCTTTACTTCATCAGGAAATCCGACACCTTGTACATGAATATTCACTTCTACAACTCTAAGTCCTGTCATTGTTTCAATGGCCTTCTTTACGTTTTCCTGCACAGCAAGTGCTACATCCGGAATCCGCACACCATATTTCACAATAATATAGAGATCTACAGCGGCTTCGCGTTCTCCGACTTCAACTTTAACACCCTTTGCAAAGTTCTTCTTGCCTAGCAGTTCTGCGATACCACCAACAAGACCGCCGCTCATGCCTGCAATACCATCAACCTCTGTAGCTGCCAGGCCTGCAATAATACTAACGACTTCATCCGCAATACGAATCGATCCCAGAGAATTGTTTGCATCTTTCTTTTCTGCTGCTTTATCCATAAAAAAACCCCCTCTATTTTTTTGTTGTTTATTTGTTAGTTAGATTATAACAAACAAACAACGAATATACAATTTTAAATATACATATTCTTGTAAAAAACATACAGCCCTTCTTTATTAACTATAAAAGTAAATTCGTGGTCATTTCCTATAATTCCTGCAATCCATAAAAAAAATCCGCTGCTGATTTCTCTCCTGCAGCGGATTTTTATACTTATCTTTATGCTCTTTCGACGTAATTACCCGTACGCGTATCAATACGAAGCACATCACCTTCGTTGATAAAGAGTGGAACACGTACAGTGTATCCTGTTTCTACCGTAGCCATTTTTGTCGCGCCAGTCGCTGTATCACCCTTGACACTCGGCTCACATTCGGTTACTTTCAAATTGACAGAATTCGGTAATGCAAGACCAATAATCTTTTCTTTGTAAACCTGAAGATTAATATCCATATTTTCTTTAAGATAATTCAGCGCATCTCCCAGCTGATCTTTTGAAAGCTCAGACTGCTCATATGTTTCATTATCCATAAAAGTATAAATGCCGTCTGTTTCATAAAGATATTGCATCTCACGTGAATCAATATGTGCTGCAGGCATTTTTTCATTTGGATTAAATGTACGTTCAACAACTGCACCTGTTTCAACATTTTTAATCTTTGTTCTGACGAATGCAGCCCCTTTACCTGGCTTTACATGCTGGAATTCAACTATCTGCCATACCCCATTATCATATTCAATGGTCAAACCTGTACGAAAATCTGTACTAGAAATCATTAAGTTACGCCCTCCATTAATCCTATTGGAAATTATTTATATATTTCTATTAACTGTTTACTGCTCTGTGTCAGCGGCTCACCGCCTTCAGCAGTAACCAAAACAGTATCTTCGATCCGCAACCCGCCCCAGCCCGGTAAATAAAGCCCAGGCTCAACGGTAATCAGCATACCAGGAACAAGTTGCTCGCATGTACTTGATGGTGAAAGCCGAGGCTCTTCATGAATCTCAAGACCCAGGCTATGTCCCAGTCCATGGCCAAAATATTTTCCATAGCCTGCTAATGCAAATAAATCACGCACTTTTGCATCAACCGCTTTGCCTGCACTGCCAACCTGAATATTTTCTACCCCAAGAAGCTGTGCTTTTAAAACAAGCGCATAGATTTCACGTTGTTTTTCATCGGCATGACCTACGCACACAGTACGTGTAATATCAGAATGATATCCTTTATACACAGCACCATAGTCCATTGTAACAAATTCTCCGTTAACAATCAACTTTTCTGTTGCAACTCCATGAGGTAAACTTCCCCGCACGCCTGATGCGACAATTGTCGTAAAGGCCGGACGTTCTGAACCAAGCCTTCGCATGTAATCTTCAAGTTCAGCTGCTACATCAATTTCCCGGATACCAGGACGAAGAAATGTAAGAATATGACTAAAGGCTGCGTCACTAATAGATACAGCCTTCCTAATGCAACTAATTTCATCTGCATCTTTAATCATGCGCAGCACATCAAGTTTTACCGAAAAGTCAAGCAAAGCATCTGGCAAAAATCCCTGCAATAATTTAAAATCATCATATGTAAGCGCATTACCCTCAAAGCCGATTTTTTTTGCTTTGGATTTCTGCAAAACCTCAGCGGTCTTTTTCAACAATCCATGCGTTTGCTCAACGATCGTAAACCCTTCCGCCTGCTGACCAGCCTGCTCAGTATACCGAAAATCCGTAATAAGATTCGCTTCCTCGGAAGAAACAACAATTATTGTGTCATCACCTGTAAACCCACTGAAATACTGTAAGTTTTCCAGTTTATTAATCACAACAGCATCCAGCTTTTTTTCTTTTAAAAAACCCTGCAGCCTTGCTATTCGTGTAGACATAAAAGAATACCTCCTTATTTCATTTTACGCAGTACGACTTCAGCAAATTCAAATTTGGTCATGCAATACAAGAATTTTTTCAATAAATGCACGTCCTTCCTCTACATTTCCCCTTATGATTGTACCGGTTACTTCAATTACGAATGCTAAATCCCTTATCATCTGCAATAACTTCAATCTTTTTTAATAAAAGTTCCCTGACCTTGATAAAAAATGATCCTGCCCGAATGCGCTCTGTAAGGACATTAATATCTGCTTCCGTCCCCTGCAATTCCATCGTAACCGTACTGTCCTCCATGTTGCGAACCCAGCCCGTTACATTCATCTTGATCGCATTTTTTTGTACAAAATAACGAAATCCAACGCCCTGTACACTACCCGAAGCTCTGCCAAAGTATCTCATCAAATCCTGTTGCATTATAAAACACCGCCTTTGAAAATATTTTATTCTGCATCCCGTCGAAGAATAGCATTTTCCTCTACAGGCTGTTCCATACGAATCCTGATAATTTGTTGTGCATGTGGTGCTACATTGATAGCTGTACCGTCCTCATCCAGCATATCACTAAGCTTCTGACGAAAAAGCGGTCCTGTCGGCTGAAACACCTCGACTTCCTGTCCCACCTTCATATTGTTGCGCTGCTCGACTGTTGCATAGCCCGTCTCATCATCATAGCTGAGCACAAGTCCAATAAAATCCGAAGTCTGCAGATACGACGAATTCCCATAAATCTGATCATTCTGTGTCGGCTTATTAAAATAAAAACCTGTCGTATAAGCGCGATGGGATACTTTATCCAGTTCAGCCAGCCATTGTGGCTGCAGTGAAAAATGTTCAGGGTCCCCACAATAACTGTCAATTGCTGCACGATATACTTTGACAATACTTGCTGTATAGTGAACACTCTTCATCCGGCCTTCAATTTTCAGGCTGTCTACGCCACTGTCAATGACATCAGCAATATACGGCAAAAGGCACATATCCTTTGAATTAAATATATATGTGCCACGTTCATCTTCTTCAACCGGAAAATACTGGCCTGGGCGTTTTTCCTCAACCAGGCTGTATTTCCAACGGCAAGGCTGTGCACAGCTTCCACGATTTGCATCGCGACCTGTAAAATAATTACTCATGAGACAGCGACCCGAATAAGAGATGCACATTGCGCCATGAACAAACATCTCAATATCCACTGAACATTTCTGACGAATCTCACAGATTTCTTCCAGTGACATTTCTCGCGCCAGCACAACACGCTTCGCGCCAATTTTTTGCCAGGCATTCACAGCTGCCCAATTCGTATTATTCGCCTGTGTACTGATATGCAGCTCCATGCTAGGTATAATTTCCCGCGCCATATCGAAAACGCCAAAATCGGCAATAAGCAATGCATCTACATGTATCTCATTAAGATATTTCAAGTATTCCGGCAGCTCTACCAGATCGCTGTTATGCGGAAAAATATTTACCGTCACATATACTTTCTTATTCAGGCTATGAGCAAACACTACACTTTCTCTGAGCTCTTGCTGTCCAAAATTCCCACCAAAAGCACGCAATCCAAAAGCTTTTCCTCCAAGATAGACCGCATCTGCACCATAGAGAAGAGCCATCTTTAATTTTTCCGGAGTTCCTGCCGGTGCAAGTAGTTCTGGTTTTTTAATCATTCTTTCTCCTCTTGGAAACAGCCAGACCATCTCCGTTTTCATAAATTTCTGTTGTAAATCCCGGCGTCTTCTCTGCCATTTCTATATACTCTCTGAGTCGCTTCACAATTGTCTTATAACGGCGCGGCGATTCCTCAGTTCCACGAACATAGCCACGAAAAAGAACATTATCCGCAATAATAACACCATTCTCTGCCAAAATCGGCAGTACCTTGCGGAAATAATCCGGATATTGTCCCTTCGCTGCATCTATAAATACAAGATCAAAAGGGCCTTGCAATCCGACAAGACTTTCACCAGCATCACCGAGCAAAATATGAATCTGTGTTGAAAACGGTGAACGTGCAATAAAGTCAATAGCTGTCGCTGCGCGCTCCTCATCGAGTTCCAAAGTCACGATCGCAACATCACTCGCTGCTTCCTGAGCTATAAGCAATGACGAATAACCGATTGCAGTCCCTATTTCAAGTACACGCTGCGGTTGCGCCTCGCTAACCGTCTCAACAAGCACCCCCCTGCCATTTTTATTTATAATTGGAATATGATGCTCCGCTGCATACTCCTCCATCTCTTCTAATAACACTTCCATATTATTCCACCTTACTTACTTCTGCTAAATGACCTTCATATGTTTGGCTGTAATGATTGTGCCCCTCACTATCGGCAACAAAATAAAGATAATCAGTATCTGCCGGATAAAGTACTGCCTTTATTGAAGCAATTCCCGGATTGGCAATCGGTCCCGGCGGCAATCCTCTATTCTGATATGTATTATATGGCGATTCCATCTTTGTATCCTGCACAGTCACATTTACCTTTGGCTTATCAAGAAGATATTGTATTGTCGTATCCGACTGCAGTGGCATCCCAATACGCAGACGACTAAAAAACACCTGTGCAATAATTGGACGATCTTCATCAAATTTCGCTTCTTTTTCAACAAGAGAAGCAAGTGTCACAAGATCATAAATTGAAAGATTCATCTCTGCTGCCCTTTCCCGCATTTCAACGGTAAGTTTCTGATCAAATTGCTTTGCCATAAGTTCCATAATATCGTCCGCCGAAAAATCTTTTCCAATTTCATAGGTATCGGGAAACAAAAAACCTTCCGCACGATAATCCGCCTTTGAATTTGCTATCATATAATCGTATGGTGCAAATTTTTCTGCTTCCTTTAAAAAATCTTTTTTATAAACGACGCCATCCTCATCCAACAGCTGCGCAATCTGACGAATATTATAGCCTTCCGGTATCGTAACCTGAAGCGTTGATATTTGCCCTTCTACAAGCATTGTAAGTACCGTACGACTATCCATATGATGACCAAACACATAGTCACCCGTCTTGAATTTGCTGTCGAATCCATTCAGTTTTGCCATGAACCAAAACGTATACTTGCTGCTAATGACCTGATGTTCCTGCAGCATCTCACCGATTTGTCCAGCTGCCATACCCGGTTTTACACGAATGTGCACTTTTGCACTACTTCCAGCAGTTTCTATTACATTGTGCACATTATCTTTGTTTATACAACCGTAAACAAAGATGACTGTAACCAAAAACAGCAAGCTCCCAATGACAACCCATTTAGATATCTGCCGATTCCCCTTCAATTCAGGTAAAATAATAAACATCTCCTCATTCAAGTATCATTTTATTATACGAAAAACCCCGAAAAATTACAACACAAAAAAGCTGTCACCTGCATGACAGGCAACAGCAATGTTCTAGCTCTATTCTTTTTCTTCCGCTTTTGCTTCTTCTTCGTCCATGATCGCATCATATGCCTTCTGAACAGCCTCAAACTCTTCATCTGTAGGATCTATATATTCTTCTTCACCGTCTTCGTTTTTGACGATCTTAGCAATGAGAACATCTTCATCATCGTCTTCACAGCCACAACCACAACCCTGTTCATGTTCATGTTCCGCTTCTTCTTCATCATGGACACCAATCAGCAAAGCATACTTATCTTCACCTACAGGAATAATCATTTCTTCGTGATAATAGAATTCATTACCCTTATCATCTGTCATTACAACAACCATTTCTTCATCATCAAGTGCTTCTTTTTCTTTATCCGTCACTATACGTCACCTCTTCTTATTATTTGGTTTTCAAACTACTTGCATTGACTTTATTGTAGCTTACAATAAAGCTCCTTGTCAACTATGCCCGACTGTCTAAATAACCCTGTAAAATAAATACCGCTGCCATCTTATCAATGACCTTCTTGCGCTTTGCCCGACTTACATCTGCTGCAATAAGTGACTTTGCTGCTGCAACAGTCGATAAACGCTCATCCCAAAAAATAATTTTTGTACCATCTATAAAATTCTTTATTTCCTCAACAAATGCCCGAACAATATCACAACGTTCACCCTGCGTCCCATCCATATTCTTAGGTAATCCCACGACAAGAGTATCTGTCTCATACTGCTTCATAAGTTCCCTGAGACGATTCAGGTCATTTTGTAAAGATGTACGGCGAATCGTTTCAACGCCCTGCGCTGTAAACATAAGTGCATCACTTGCTGCAATACCAACCGTACGATCACCAACATCCAAAGCTAATATTTGCATAATTCCCTCACTTATTTATTATTTTCCAGATAGGAACGTATTAATTCTTCTAAAAGCTCATCCCGTTCCAACTTACGAATCATATTCCTAGCATCGTTATGGCTCGTCACATAAGCAGGATCTCCAGAAAGAAGGTAGCCAACCAGCTGGTTTATCGGACTATATCCTTTTTCTTCCATTGCCTGACATACCTTGCGAATAACATCTGCTGCTTTATTTTCTTC
>DCFY01000019.1 GCA_002315155.1 Megamonas sp. UBA1792 | reverse complement strand
AATAGATTGATATTTCATAATTTGAAATATTTTTTCTAAATTCAGTATTGCTTTCTGTGAAAAAAATCAATATAATAACACTTGAATTTGAGGATCATTTTAAAAAGGAGGAAATAAGGATGACAAGAAAATTTCTATGCGTACTCGGTCTCTTCCTGCTGACGCTTTCAACAGCAGCACAAGCAGCACAGGTGGAACAAGCTTCTGACAGCTTTCACAACAAATATCAGCTGAAAGAGATGGTGGTACTGAGTCGGCACAACATTCGCTCACCACTGTCAGGTAATGGTTCGGCACTGACAAATATTACACCGCACAAATGGTTCTCGTGGACATCGGCACCAAGTGATTTATCACTGCGTGGTGGAGAACTTGAAACACTAATGGGGCAGTATTTTCGCCAAAAGCTTGTAAGTGAGAAATTAATGACCGAAAATTATCAGCCAAAAGAAGGCGAGATGCGCTTCTATGCTAATTCGATGCAGCGCACGATTGCTACGGCCCAGTATTTTTCAAGTGGAATGCTGCCCGTTGCCAATGTGCAGATAGAGCATAAATTTGCTCCAAGCAAGATGGACCCGGTATTCAGTCCTCAGCTCACTTTTGTAAGCGATGCTTTCCGTGCTGAAGCATTGAAACAAATCAGTGCGATGGGCGGCAGCAAAGGGCTGCAAGGCATCGGTGGGCAGCTGGCAGACGACTACAAGCAGCTGGAACAGGTGCTTGACATCAAACAATCAGATGCCTGCAAAAAAGACGGCATTGACAAATTCCGTACCGATGACCTCAAAATCGTACTTGACTTGAACAAGGAACCGTCGATGCTTGGTTCGCTGAAACTTGCCACTCAGGCGAGTGATGCTTTCGTCCTACAATACTACGAGGAACCCAATCCGGAAAAAGCTGCATTTAACCATAAGCTTACGACGAAACAGTGGGAGCAGATTTCTCACGTGAAGGATGTCTATGGAGATGTGCTTTTCACAGCTCCAGTAGTGGCGGTCAACGTTGCTCACCCTCTCTTGCAAGTGATGAACGATGAACTTGCAATGGATGGGCGCAAATTCACTTTTCTCTGCGGCCATGATTCTAACATCGCGAGTGTACTCGCTGCCCTAAATGCTGACCCTTACTCGCTGCCACAGAGTATCGAGAAAAAAACTCCGATTGGCTCGAAACTCGTTATCGAAAAATGGATTGGCAAGGACGGACAGGAATATGCTTCACTCAGCCTTGTCTATCAGTCCACGGAACAACTACGCGGCCGCACAATGCTTTCGCTTGATACACCTCCGATGGTTTATCCACTGACACTCAATGGGCTAACACAAAATGCAGATGGACTTTACCGACTCAGTGATGTGCAGCAGCGTTTTAAGGAAGCCATCACTGCCTACGACGAATTACCCAAAGACAACCCGTTATCTAAAGTTGCTTAAAAAGTGATTTAAAAATCATAAAAATTGCCTCCTATCGTAGTTTTATTATCCTACGATAGGAGGCTTTTCTGAATTCACATACTATGATTTTGAATTTTTTGCCAGCATTGGTAAGATCAAACCCAATCCCAATAAAACAATTGGTGTTGCAATATTTAGCGACATCTGGAAAATCCATTCACTTGAAAAGAGTTCTACATTATGCGGAAACATCCCCATAATACAAGCAAAGGCCGTAAATCCAAAACACCATAATCCTACAAAGAAGCCTACACTTCTTTGTTTTACAAAATGATACGTAGACGAAAAACGCCCTTCTGCTGCTTTTTTCAATGCCATATAAGCAACAAATACCCACAAATAACGAAGCGGCATAACCACAGCATTAAGACGCATTAACCAGTTAAATAGTGATGTCATATCCCCGATTCCTATCGCCGGAATCATAATAAGTGCAGAAACCAATACAGCTGTTAACTTGTAGCCATTAACCGGAGTACCATTTTCATTTGTTTTTGTTAACGCAGCCGGAATAAACCGATTATCTACATCTGCCAAAAGAACTTTTATTGGGGCATCAATTGAAAATGCCAGAGCCGACATATAAGCTAAAGCGTTAGCAATTGCATAAATAACGAGAAACAGGTTACCAACACCATAATATACACCTAATTTCTGAAAGCAATAATATGCACCATTCATCATAAGATCTCGCGGAATATCATTTGTATCAAACATAAGTCCCATAGCAAACGATCCCAGCAATGCAGTAATCGCCACCATAGCGGCGAGAATAATCATGCCACGAGGGAAATCCCGCGATGGATTTTTCATATTATTTACATAAGGAGATATCTTTTCGCAGCCTCCAACAGCAAAAACCAGAATAGCCAAAGTTGTCAAATAATCAAAATTAAAATCCGGAATAAATGTGGCAAAATCAAAAGTAATCGCATATGTTTTTGCTGTAGTAATGGAAGGCGCTGCCAAAGCTAATAAAATGTAAAGCATGGACATAACAAACATAGCTGACCCTGCAACCGAACCGATTTTCTTTAAAGAATTTATTCCTCGGGATGCAACCCATAAAAAAATAAAAAAGACAATCAAACAGGCTGATTGAAGAACAACTGGCGTTAACGCCTTTATCAGGCTGCCATCCGGAACTACTGCCCATCCAAGGGCAATCAATATTTGCTGTGGTTTTTGTGCTAAATATGGAACATGCACAATCCAATATGTCCAACCCGCCAAAAAAGCCAGTTTCGCTCCACAAGTTGATCGAATCCAGGAACTCACACCGCCTCGACTGGTATTAAACGTCGAACCCATTTCACCAACCATAAGTGCATAAGGAATAAAGTAGAATGCAAACATTACAATCCATGTAAAAATAACTTTCATACCCTGATTTGCAAAACCATTTACAACATTACCAAATCCCCATACTGTTATAAATGCCATTAGAGCTAGTGCCTGCCAAGTAATCTGTTTATTATCTTTCATTAAATTTCCGCCTCCTGTTCATATTTTGTATAATTGCATTCTCATATCATATCATCATACGTACAAATTTTCTATATTATGTATTTTCAGTTTCACTGAAAGTTATTTATTACCGTCAGCAAAGCAG
>DCFY01000027.1 GCA_002315155.1 Megamonas sp. UBA1792 | reverse complement strand
CGGCGAGCCGTCTTTGCATCCTTAGCTCCGCAGGCAATCTGAACCGTTCCCTGTGCAGATATCGCCTGTGAAACCATAACAAGAATCCAGCCAATGATGACCGACATGCCAAGTCCACCCAGCGGCCCAAACCAGTCAAACTGCGCTGTCGGCATCTGCACCGCAATTCCGGCAATGCCTCCTGAACGATCCAACACAGTAAAAGTTGAGTATAATATTCCAAAATAAATAAGCACAACACTAAGCACATTCGAAAGTCCCGACGACCAAAGGCCACCAACAACTGTAATTCCAATAAAAACAACTGCACTCACAATCATGCCGCCCTTCATCGTAAAGATATCCGGCATAAGTGTCGATAAAATTGCACCACCTGCCACATACTGAAGTGATGTAATGCAAATCAGAATAACCGCCAAACCAAGCGCGCTGATGATACGGCCACGACGATCATAATAGCGTTCAAAAAGTTCCGGTATCGTTGAGCACTTAAGCGCTCTGTACTTCCCAGCGGCGACAAGTCCCATGACAACCGCACCAATTGCCCATGCACCATTGTACCAACCAGCCGCGATACCAACCGACGTCGCATTTTCCGCTACACCAACCGTCGAAGCCGCTCCGACAGCAAGTCCTGTTACATTGAATGCAACCAGCGTTGTCGTGAGCTTTCGACCCGCAAAGAGATACTCCACCGGATTCTTATCCGCCCGACTCTTTACGTAAAAGGAAATACCAAATAAAACTGCAATGTACAAACAAACAATAGCCAACTGAATAGACATAGACTTCCCTACCTTTCTACCGACCTACAAAAAATAACATCTCTGTCCGGGACGCACCCGGCTCTTTTGCGCAGCAGCTTCTACTCTACAAAATCTACAATTCTACACTACAAGCCACGCCATCTTTTTATTTTAGCGAAAAACACAATAAAATACAATAAAAATCAGATAAAATTTGACGAACACCAACCATGCAGTCTTATCATCAAAAACAAACACATGAATTATGCTTTACATTACAAGCTCAAAGAACGTATCATTTGTTCCAGCGCCGCCTCGAACTTTTCATCGTCTTCTGTTGTTCTTTTCTTTGGCCCTTTTGTTCGACCGCCGCCACGGCGAAGCTTTGCCTTTACCTCACGTTCTTCCAGCATAAAATCCATTCTGCCTGGCTCGTACTCCCGGCCTGTCGGACTCAGACAGCCTGCTTTTCGGCTTAGTACCATCGCTGCAAGACCCCAGTCCTGCGTTACAACAATATCTCCCGCCACTGTTATATTCATGATTTTCAGATCAGCCGCCTGTGAAGCATTATCAACTGTAATATGATGTACATTCTCAATCACATGTGCAAAACTCGCTACTGTGTAAACCTCCACCATATGCCGCGTCCCCAGCAGCTTGCATATCTCTAATACCTGCTTTGGACAAGCATCTGCATCAATGATAATTTTCATAACTTCCCTGCTTTCTGTTTTAACCAATTTTCCCGACAAATTCAATTAAACATTTTTCTACTATTGTAACACATTTTATTTGACATTCCCTTTGTACTAAATCTATAATATATATACACACTAAGTTAATTTTCTATACAATGTACACTGTGCTAGTGGTCTGAATTTGACCCTAGCTTTTTTTATTCACTACATTTCATATCACCAATTCCCATTATTTAGCTTAAACAAAAGGAGTATCTTAATTATATGACAGAAACACAAAAGAAAAAAGGCACACTCGTTTTGACCCTTATCCTTGGCATGCTTGCCGCCATCGCTCCGCTTTCTACGGATATGTACCTGCCTGCACTCCCTTTCATGCAGAATGAATTCTCGGCATCGACTTCACTTATTCAGCTGACACTTACAACCTCTATGGTCGGCATGGCGCTTGGACAGATTTTTGCCGGACCAATCAGCGATATGAAGGGTCGCAAGATCCCTCTCCTTACCGGACTTGTGATCTTCACTCTGGCATCTATTGTCTGCGCCTTTGCTACATCCATCTATATCTTTCTTACATTCCGCTTTATCCAGGGACTTTCTGGTGCTGCTGGCATCGTCATCGCACGTGCGATTGCCCGTGACTTCTACAAAGGCTATGCACTGACAAAATTTTTCTCTATGCTTATGCTTGTCAATGGACTTGCACCTATACTTTCTCCAATTATTGGTGGTCAAATTCTTATCTTTTCTTCCTGGCGTGCAATTTTTGTACTGCTTATGCTCATCGGCATTTTACTTACCGGCAGTGTGTTTTTTTTCACAAAAGAAAGTCTTGCTGTCGAGGATCGTCTTCCTGGCGGCTTGAAATCAAGTCTGCACAGCTTCAACGTTTTATTGAAAAATCGCTATTTTCTTGGTCACTGCCTTATGCAGTGCTCTACTTTTGCCGCTTTCTTTGCCTACATTTCCGGCTCACCTTTCGTTTTTCAGAACGTTTATGGTGTATCGGCCCAGACTTTCAGCGGAATTTTCGCCTTGAACGGCATCGGGCTTATGCTTGGCGGCATTATCGCTGGCAGGCTTGCCGGACGCATCGCTGATACGTCTATTCTTCGTTACGGTATTCTTCAGGCTTGTGTCGGCAGTGCCATCCTCCTTGTCTGCCTTCTATTACACGCAAGCCTTCCCATTATCCTCTTTATCCTTTTTCTTACAATTTCCATGCTTTCTATTATTGCCTCAAGCAGCTTTTCTCTCGCCATGCAGTCACAGGGAAAGGCTGCAGGCAGCGCCGCTGCTCTCATCGGCTTTTTCTCCGCAATATCCGGTGGCATTATGGCTCCGCTCGTCGGCATTGCCGGCAGCCACAATGCCATTCCGATGGGTGTTATCATGCTTCTCGGATATTTAGGTGCT
>DCFY01000013.1 GCA_002315155.1 Megamonas sp. UBA1792 | reverse complement strand
CAGACAACAAAGGCGATTTTGGAGCTTATCAGGGATATCAATCGGAAGCTGCAGCTTACGGTTGTTGTTATTACGCATGAAATGCAGGTTATTAAGGATATCTGTGATAAGGTTGCTGTCATTGATCATGGTGTGATTGCAGAAAAAGGTACTGTGCTGGATGTGTTTACAAATCCGCAGCAGCCGATTACGCAGGAGTTTATTAGTGTGATACTCAGCAATGAACTGCCAGCTGCTTTTCGTGGGAAAACCATATCGAAAATACCGGTAGAGGATGGACAGCTCCTTGTGCGTCTGACGTTTATTGGTGATTCGGCAGATGATCCGGTGATTGCCGGACTTATTCGCGGGTTTTCGATCGAGGTCAGCATACTTTTTGGCAATATCGATCATATTAAGCATACACCATATGGCCGCATGATTATTGGTATAACAGGACAGCAGACAGAGATTGATAAGGCTTTGGATTATCTTAAGGGAAAAGATCTTAGAATTGAGGTGATCGGCTATGTCGCAAGACATGATAGCATTGCTGATTAAGTCGCTTGGTGAAACAATTTACATGGTAACGATATCTATGATGATTGCTACGGCAATCGGCATTCCGCTTGGGGTATTGCTTGTTACGACGGCAAAAAACCAGATTCTTGAATTTGTTGGATTCAATCGTGTTTTGGCGGGTGTTGTTAATGCAGTTCGGTCCGTGCCGTTCATTATTCTTATGGTGGCGATTATTCCAGTGACACGGCTTATTGTTGGCAGTTCAATCGGGACAACGGCAGCGATGGTACCACTGACAATTGCGGCAGTTCCTTTTATTGGCCGTCAGGTTGAGACCTCGCTGCGTGAAGTGCCGGAAGGAATCATTGAGGCAGCGCTCTCAATGGGAGCAACACCGCTGCAGATCATTTGCCGTGTGCTGCTGCCAGAGGCTATATCGGGTATTATTTCGCAGCTTACGACGGTTATCATCGGGCTTGTCGGTGCATCGGCAATGGCTGGTGCAATCGGTGGCGGTGGTCTGGGGGATCTTGCCATTCGCTATGGTTATCAACGATTTCGTCCAGAGGTTATGCTGGCAACTGTTATTGTGCTTATTATACTTGTACAGGCCGTGCAGTTTGCAGGAAATCAATTGGCGAAGAAGCTCAATAAGAAATAGGTATTTGCACCTGTTTGGGTGTTGAAAATAAGATATAAGTCTTAAGGGGGAAATTATTCATGAAGAAAATCGCACTGATTATGATGTCATTATTTATCACGGCAATGGTTTTTGCTGGCTGTGGCAGTGAACCACAGCAGGGCGCCGCAGATACGTCAAAGAACAAAGTATTGAAGGTAGGCGCTACAGCTGTACCGCATGCGGAAATTCTGGAGGTTGTGAAGCCGCTTTTGGCAAAGGAAGGTATTGATCTGCAGATTGTTGAGTTTAGCGACTACGTACAGCCGAACCTTGCTGTCAATGATAAGGAACTTGATGCAAACTTTTTTCAGCATGAACCATATTTGGAGAATTTCACAGCGGAACATACGGATGTAAAACTTGTAAGTGCAGGTGGAATTCATATTGAACCAATGGGAGTGTATTCAAAGAAGATAAAGGATATTAATGATCTTAAAGATGGCGCAGCAGTCGCTATCCCAAATGATCCGACAAACGGCGGTCGCTCACTTCTTCTTTTGGAAAAAGCAGGCGTACTAAAGCTCAGAGATGGTGTCGGGGTAAAGGCAACGGTGCAGGATATCATAGACAATCCAAAGAACCTGCAGTTCAAGGAAGTTGAAGCGGCACAGGTTCCGCGTGCGCTTGATGATGTCGATGCAGCGGTTATCAATACGAATTATGCAATGCAGGCCGATCTTGTGCCGACGCGTGATGCAATTGTCATGGAAGGTAGTTCATCGCCTTATGTCAACATTGTAGCGGTTCGTGCCGGAGATGAAAATCGTCCTGAAATCAAGGCTCTTATTAAGGCCATGCAGTCTCCTGAAGTAAAGCAGTTTATTGATGAAAAATATAAGGGTGCTGTTGTAGCAGCTTTCTGATAAGAAGTAGAAACGAGTCTGCCATATTTATTTATGGCAGGCTTTTTTTTGTATATTTAAATTTTTTTTTGTAACACTATTGCTAAAGTTTTAATTTAGTAATACAATACTAATGAAAAAATAAATATAGGTAATTCTATATACATGGAATGGGAGAGTGTTATGAAGAGATTTAAACTAACAAATGAAGAAATGAATATTTTGGCAGACAGATATCAGACACCGTTACTTACAGTGTCAACGGAAAAGGTGGAGGAAAACTATGGCTTCCTCAGGAAATATCTGCCGCGTGCAAAGGTTTTTTATGCAATGAAGTCAAACCCGGCAAAGCCTATTCTGGAAAAGATGGCAGATCTGGGGTCGAATTTCGATGTTGCTTCTGAGGGCGAGATCAGACGGCTGTATGAGCTTGGAATAGCGGGAGAGCGTATGATTTATGCGAATCCGGTGAAGACGATACGAGGCTTGAAGGCAGCAGCGGAAGTCGGTGTTGATAAGTTTACCTTTGATAGTGAGAGTGAAATTTATAAAATGGCAGTGCATGTGCCAGGCAGCAAGGTTTTGCTGCGTGTGCGTATTGATAATGCGGATGCTGTTGTTGATTTAAATACAAAATTTGGTGCAGCGGCGGAGGACGTTCTGCGTCTTTTGACGATTGCACGTGAGCAGGGACTTGATGCAGCGGGTCTTTGCTTTCATGTGGGAAGCCAGTCGCTTTCGACAAAACCTTATGAAGCTGCATTGAAACTTTGCCGCAGGCTTTTTGATGAAGCTCTAGCTGCAGGCTTTGATATGCGTATTCTTGATATCGGCGGCGGTCTTCCAGTACCAACAGGGAAGCGGCATTTTAATCTCAAGGATATGGCAGTTACGATCAATAGTCAGCTCGAACAGCTTTTTCCGGATACAGAAGTATGGGCAGAACCGGGGCGTTATATTTGCGGTACGGCAATGAATCTTATTTCTACAGTCATTAGTACACAGGAACGTGGCGGACGACCGTGGTATGTGCTCGATGATGGTGTTTATGGTACATTTTCCGGGGTGGTATTCGATCATTGGGATTATGAGATTGAAACGTATAAAACCGGTAGCCGGAGTCCATCTACTTTTGCTGGCCCGAGCTGTGATTCTATCGACATTATTTGCCGGGAAAGGGCTGTAGCAGAGCTGGTAATCGGTGACCGTGTGCTTGTGCCGAATTGTGGCGCGTACACATCGGCTTCGGCAACGACTTTTAATGGTTTTGAGCTGACACCGATTGTTGTATGGGAGGAAATTCGTAATAGTATGCCGAAGTTAATTGTAGAAGCCGTAAGTTAAAATGAGAAAAAGGTGATTATGATTAAATATCTTGGCAGTATTTCAAATATCTTCGTTGTCGTTCTTGTTGTTGGTGCAGTTTTTGTAAAGATGAAGGAAGATGGCGGTGACGCGATTTTTCGGGGGACGGATCTTTATATTCTTGCGGGTGCAATACTGGCCCTTGTTGTTTTGCGCATTTTTTCGAAGATGCGTAAGCAATAAAAACAGAAGCACGGTATATTAAATTGTGGATAACCTTGCAAAAGTTGAGGTTATCCACTTTTTGTTCATAAAAAATGAGACTTGTATGGATCATTTAAAAAGAAAAAATTCTTTGCTTTGTACGCTTAGGCAGGTTAAAATGAGAAAGAGAGATTTTAAGAAGCGGGGGTACTTTTGTGAAAAATGATGAAAATGGGGATAAAACCTTAGA
>DCFY01000133.1 GCA_002315155.1 Megamonas sp. UBA1792 | reverse complement strand
AGCTTTGCCAATGTTCCCATGGTACCGGGAATGAATTTTTTCTTACCATTTACCGTAAGCATAAGACCAAGCCCAGGATGACCGTTGAACTTTCTGAGGCTGATACCAGCATTAAGCAGTGCATCGGAAAGCGTGAGTTCCCGGAAGTTGAAGAGACTGTATTCTTCATTGTTTACAAAAACGGAGAGGAAGTGAAGCGTGTTAATTGAAGCAATCTTTAGAATACCCAGTGGTGTAACGGCATCCGGGGAGCAGAGATCCGGTGGTATAAGTTCGATACCATCGACGGCTTCAGGACGGCGTACAGCAACACGATTGCTTGGCAGATTAAGTGATTTAGCAACAAGCTCTGGCAGACGGGGTGTGAGTGATCCACCACCGACAAGAAGTACAGCTTGTGGTGGTGTGCCGTTTAATGCAAGGATTTGTTTGCCAATTGCATCGGCAAGTGTTGTGACATTTGGCAGAATTGTATCAATAACTTTTTCACTGGAAAGACTGTAGGCTATGCCGAGAATGTCACAGAAGTTTGCTTCCTGACCATTGGCTATATCACGTTTTACCTGTTCTGCAATATTGAAATCAAGCAAGTATTGCTGGGAAATTGCCTCGGTGATTTCATCGCCAGCTAGTGGAACCATTCCATAGGCAATGACAGAACCATTTTTCGTAATGGCAACGTCAGAGGTACCTGCACCGATATCAACGAGTACAAGGTTGAGGTGGCGCATGGTCGGCGGAATGAGTACGTTAATAGCAGCAATTGGTTCAAGTGTGAGTGCTCGCATATCGAGCTGAGCCGCGCGCAGGGCTGACTGCATGGAGTCGATGACCTGACGTGGTAAAAAAGTTGCAATGACGGTTGTTACTGCGGTTTTGCCGCGCTGGCCAACAAGTGTCTTGAGTTGTGTGCCGTCTAATGTATATTTTACGGTACTATAGCCAACGCAATAGTAAAGTGTTGGATCATCAATTGTGTTTGAGGATGCAAGCTTATGCTGTGCGGCCTGAACCCCGGCAAAGTCAAGATCACGTTCCTGAGCAGCTGTAATAATGCCGCCAGTTTCAAGTGTAGCGTCTGCTGTCATCGTATAGAGGGCGCGTCCGGCAGCAGCTACTGCAGCATGCTTTAGTGGACCAACTTTTTGTTCAAGCGATTTTTTGACGCTTTCCAGAATGGCAGCGACTTGTGGGACATCATGAATCTGACCATCGAGCATGGCACGTGTCTTGTGTTCCTGACGCTCGGTCGCAATGATTTTGAGGCCTTTGTCTGTCTGTTCAGCGACAATGCCAATGACACTGCGTGTGCCAATATCAAGAGCGAAGAGCAGATCCTTGTGTACCTCTGGTGTTGTGATGGCAGGCGCTGTCGTTGCAGCGACAGCAGCATTATCAGGCTGCTGCTTTGACTGCGAAACTGGTGTTGTAGTATGTACGGTATCGGCTATACGGCCGGATCTTTTGTAATGGTTATTTCTTTTTGCAGACATAAAAATCTCCTTACTTTTAAATAGAGGTTAATAGTATTATTTCGCGAATTCATTAGAAGAATCCTTTCTCATTTATAAAAAATATATAGGAATGATAAAGTAATTTTGCTGGCGGTGGATTTTAGCCGGAATATTTAGTACAATAGAGGTGTATAATATAGAGGGTAAAGATTGGATGTGGTAAAGATGACAGGAAATAAAGAAGTTATTACAGGCAGTGATTTCAAACGAATGATTACGGGAGCATATAGTGAATTCCTGCTGGAATATGAAAATATAAATCAGCTCAATGCAACGTCCTTGTCGGATAGTGGTGTACCGGGAACAAATATTTTACGGACGATGGGGGCAGCGGTGCTTCCGCTGTCTGACAAACGCAATGAGAGCATCGGCGGGCTTTCCCGCAGCGTGGCAAATGCAGCGATCCTTGGTGCCCGTGGCAATGCAGGAGTCATTTTGTCGCAGATCTTCCGCGGATTGGCAAAGGGACTTGCAGGCAAGCAGGATGCGACATCTTCTGAGTTTGGCAAGTCTTTTCAGTATGGGATTCTTTATGCACAGCGTACGATTCCGGATGAACAGGAGCGGCCAATTATTATGGTGGCAAAAGCTGTGGCTAAGGGTGCATACAATGCAGTAAGGGCAAATCTGCCAATTTCGGAAATACTGATCGTAGCGATTCGGTCAGGCGAAGGGGCAATGGAAAAAATGGCAAAGCCCGACAGTGCTGCAGATGCCGGGGCTGTAGCGATGCTTGTATTTCTGAAGGGATGTCTGCGTGGTCTTGATGGAAACTTTGTTTCACCGGCATTGAGCTTTTCACCGGGATTCAGGATGGAGGCACAGAAGCTGCCAGATCCACATAAGGATATTGTACGACCATATTGTCTTACACTTACAGCGGAAGATTCTAAGGCAAGGCCGGCTGAAGTGGAGGCTGTTCTGCAGGAATATGGTAATCTTGTTGTTGTCATGAGAAACAATCATGACTTGCAGCTACATCTTCATACGGATCATCCGGGTCTTGTACTGGAACAAGCTGTTGGGTGGGGTTCTTTGCAGGATATTAAATTGGACAATATGGCAGAGCCGCATGAATCGCGTGTGTTGGACAAGACACCCGCTGCAGTTGTTGTGCTTGCTGTAGCAGAAGATCAGGACATGGCAGAGAAACTGCAGAATCTTGGAGCAAATGTTATTGTTGAAGGCAATGAGGGTGCAAGTCCGTCCGTTGGGGACTTTATCAATGCAGTACACAGTGATCTTGCAGAGCGGTACATCATTTTACCAAACAGCAAGAGTCTGCGACTTGTTATGTATCAAGTAAAGCGCATCCTTGGGAAAAGGGTGGAAATTGTTGCAAGCACGGATGTGCAGGGTCAGGTAAAAGCACTGGATGCCTATAAAAATGATGCAGTGATAACGGAAAATATAAAGAATATGCGTGAAGCGATTAAAGAAGAATAGCAAAAGAGTCATTGCAAAGTATAAATGCAATGGCTCTTTTTTTGCAAGGTTATTTTATCTGCCGTCCGGCACCGGGTCCATCATCAGCTACGGCTACGCTGGCTTCAGCGAAGGTTTTCATATCGTTTAGCATATGAAGTGCTGCATCAATAATCTTAATACCAAGGGAAGCGATACAGCCACCACCGGTTGTCATGCCAAGGTCGAGTAGTGCCGGCTGCGTGTGCAGCATATGTAGTCGGCTGGCGGGACAGAGCAGCTCGGTATAATGGGCAACAATCTCTGTAGCTTCGTTGTCGAGTATGACAAGTGAGCGGTTATGGGCGGCACCAAGCATTGCTCCCATCGTTGCGGCAACGTCGGTTTTTAGTGAAGAAGGAACATGATCGAGAAAGTTCGCTGCTTCATAGCGAAGACTTCCATCTTCGTGGCAAAGTGATTGTCGCAGCTGTAGATTTTTTTTGCCGCAGGCATCGTTTGGTGAAATCTCAGTTGTTGCAATACCAATGATCGGGTAATCTATAGAGATTTTTTCAGCAAGATTAAAGCCATAGGCGAAGGCTTCGTCGGTCGAACTAGTCGATCGAAGTTTTGCAATTGTAACCTTGGCCGCAGCATGCTTGGCAAAAGCTGCTGTGAGGCGTGTCTGTGTAGTGCTGAGTCTGTCACTGCCGGTGAAGCAGAGCAGTGCACGTCCAAGCGCGGCGGGGCGTGCATCATGCAGGATACCGGCTAACCTGACAGCGATTTCTTCAAGACAGCCAAGGCTGTAGATTGGCTTGCAAAGATTGTCGATGCGCATCTGGCAGGTATCCATAGATTTCTGATCAAGCGGCATAATTCCTCGTGTACAGGCGCCGTAGTCGATGGAAGAAATGCCAGATGTCAAAGACATTTCTTTATAGGTCATGGGATATTCTGGTAGTTTATCGATGGTCAGAATTTTATAGGCAAGAACAGCGGCATCAAGAAGATTGACCGCAATGGATGAACCAGTGGCTTCGCCAAGTCGAAATTTCATATCCATGTACGGCTTGAGCTGTAGCTTTTCCAAAATAGCACCATGGGCGGGTTCGGCAGCAAGATGTGAGCCCATAAGGTATTCATGGACAATTGGACAAAGTGCATGCGCAATAAGTGCAGCTGCACCCGTATTGAAACCGTCAAGGACGACAAAAGAATGCCGGGCTGCGGCCCCAAGAA
Organism: Megamonas sp. UBA1792; assembly: GCA_002315155.1. The sequence continues at coordinate 5,695 of DCFY01000133.1, read as the reverse complement.
TGATGCCGGCAATGCAGCCAAGCTCAAAACCGCCAACCTTGGTGAGGACGTCGAGTCCGTCATTTGGATTCGGTTTATTGACAGCAAGAGCTTGCCGGACGACATCAATCTTGACCCTGAGACGTTCATCGGAAATGTTTGTGCCGCGTCCCGTTGCCTTTTCTGGTGAAAGAGCACAGAGTGTAGCGACGATCGCTGCACTTGAAGTAGTATTGGCAATGCCCATCTCACCCGGTAGAAAGCAATGATAACCCTTGTCTACATAGGTGCTGGCCAATTGGATTCCTGTTGTGAGCGCTGTGACGGCCTGCTCCCGTGTCATTGCCGGGCCGTCAGCACAATTATTTGTGCCAAGGGCAATCTTACGCTTAATAAGCCCTGGGAGGTTATCAACGGAGGCAGCAATTCCCATGTCGACAACATGGAGATCGGAGCCGGAGAAGTTGGCAAGTGCATTGGCAACAGCTCCGCGTGAGATAAGATAATTTTCTGTCATATGTACGGTTGTTTCCGGCGGATAAGCACTTACTTTCATTGCAGCGACACCATGGTCGGCACAGCAGACAATCGTGCACTTTTTAGGTGCGGTTGGTGCTGCTGCGCTGCCAGTGATGCCGGCATAACTCGTGAGAATATCGCGCAATGCACCAAGACCGGCATCATTTGTCATCTTTTCAGCAAGACACACCTTGATTTTGTTGACGGCTGTTTTATCAAGTGGACGGATGTTTTTGATGGTTTCGTTGAGAACGTCCATGGGCAGTTTAAGCCTCCTTTGGTATTTGTTTGAGGCTCAGGCCGATACGGTTTCGTTTTTCATCGATGCTGATGACCATGACGTTCAGGACGTCGCCAACAGATACGACATCGAGCGGATGTTTTATGCGTCTTGTACTGAGCTCGGAGATGTGGATAAGACCGGCTGTTTTGATGCCGATATCGACAAAGACACCAAAGTCGGTAATGTTGCGGACCGTACCGCGCATGATTGTACCGACCTGTATATCGGAGAGCTTGACGATGGATTTGCGTGTGAGTGGAGCAGGCAGATCTTCTCGTGGATCACGTCCCGGTTTGGCAAGTGCATCGAGAATATCACGAACCGTCGGCAGACCAGCGTCAAGCTTTTTAGCGAGCGTATCGGCATTGGTGAGCTTGAGTTTAGCTTGTAGGAACTCAAGCTGTTTCTTATCTGTAAGGTCTTGCAGAGTAAAGTCGAGTTCAGCAAGAATTGCTTCGGCAATTTTGTAGGATTCCGGATGAACGGGTGTATTGTCTAGCGGTGTTGTGCCACCACTGATACGTAGGAATCCAGCACACTGTGTAAAGGCAGCCTGTCCGAGCCGGGCGACTTTGAGGAGCTCTTTGCGGTTTTTGAATGTGCCATTTTCGTTGCGATGAGCAACAATGTTTTTGGCAATCGTTGCATTGACCCCGGAGATATGTTTCAAAAGAGCAATTGAAGCAGTATTGAGTTCAACACCGACATGATTTACGGCGGAGTCAATGGTTTGATCGAGTGCACCTGTAAGTTCTTTTTGATTGACATCATGCTGGTACTGACCGACACCTATGGCTTGTGGGTCGATTTTTACGAGCTCAGCCAGCGGGTCCTGAACACGGCGGGCAATGGAGACAGCCCCGCGTATCGTGACATCATACTGAGGAAGCTCTTCTTTGGCAAGCTTTGAGGCAGAGTATACGGACGCACCGGCTTCGCTTGTAATAATATAGTGTACATCGAGCTTGTGCTCAGCGATAAGCTTCGCTGTAAATTCTTCGGTTTCATAAGAGGCTGTGCCATTGCCAATTGAGATGAGCGTTACATGGTGTTTCTTTATGAGCGCAAGAACTTTTTTCGCGGAGCTTTCACGCGCATCGTCGCTCATAGTGAGATAAAGTACGTCATGGTCGACAACATTGCCGGTCGCATCGACAATTGCCATCTTACAACCTGTGCGATAGCCCGGATCAAGGCCCATGACGGTATGATTAACTAATGGGGCCTGCAAAAGAAGTTGTCGAAGATTTACACCAAAAATATGAATGGCTTGGTTTTCAGCATTTTCTGTAAGCTGTGAGCGAAGCTCACGTTCGAGTGCCGGGAGCAAAAGGCGTTTGTAACCATCCTCAATTGCCGTGTTTAAAAGTTCATTGAAAATCGAATCGTTTGTGATGATTTTGTGACAAATGTGTTCGATATTTAATTCATGATCCGTTATAAGATGTACCTTGAGACAGTTTTTCTTTTCACCGCGGTTGATTGCGAGAATACGGTGTGATGGCAGCGTATGAACCAGCTCTGTATAGTCTGCATACATAAGGAATGTCTGGCTGTCTTCAGCTTTTTCATCAAGCTCTGTGCGGAGCTGACCAGTTTGCCAGAGCTGCTTGCGCAGCGTGGCACGGATATCGGCACGTTCCATTGTCGTTTCCGCAATAATGTCAAGAGCTCCAGCAAGTGCGTCCGTAGTGGTTGTAACTTCTTTTTCTGTATTAATAAAAGCAGCAGCAAATTCTTCCGGTGTACCTTCCGTCTTTTCTTGTGCAAGGATGAGATCAGCCAGCGGTGCAAGTCCTTTTTCACGGGCAATCTGTGCCCGTGTACGTTTTTTTTGTTTGTAAGGAAGATAGAGATCCTCAAGTTCCTGTAGTTTTATGGCATTTTTAATGGCTGTATGCAGCTCAGGTGTAAGCTTGCCCTGTTCATCAATTCTGGTAATGATTTCTTCCTGACGCTTCACTAAATTTCTAAGGTAAGCAAGGCGTTCCTCTGCGGTACGGACTTGTTCTTCATCAAGTTCGCCTGTTGCTTCCTTACGATAACGCGAGATGAAAGGTACTGTGTTCCCTTCATCGAGAAGCTTGATAACGGCATTGGCCTGTGCAGGCTTTATGTGCATTTCTTTCGCGATATACGCGCTGATTTCTTCTAGTAACATGGTAACACCAACTTTTCTATTTTATTAGGAATAATGAATATTATAGCATAAATTTATATTGCAGCACGAATGTTTATTGACAAGAAGAAGGAATATGGTAAAATAGAGCTATAAGGATAGTTTGATAAGAGTCTATCATAAGAGAGAATATTTATTACAACATAATAGGATCATGGGAAGTTGTATGAAAAAGTTTGTGAGGTGGAGAATGTGGATACAAAACAAGTGACAACAATGCTCCGGGAAAAAGGTTTTAAGGTAACACCGCAGCGTCTTGCCATTTACAATGTACTTAGCAATACAAAAGCACATCCGAATGCGGAAATGATTTTTAATGAACTCCAATCGTTTTATCCGACAATGAGTTTGGCAACAGTTTATAAGACAATTGATATCCTGAGCGAAATTGGTCTTGTTCAGATTCTGAATATTGGCGAAGAAAGTTTCCGGTATGATGCGAATACGACACATCATCCACATGTCCGCTGTATGGTATGTAACCGGGTTGATGATATTTTTGGTGTGGATGCTTCTGATTATATGCAGAATGTTGCCGAAAAAACGGATTATCATATTACAGGAGAGCAGTTCTATTTCTATGGAGTTTGCCCGAAATGCCAGGAGAAAATGGGAAAAGTGCATTGAGATAATGACCGAATGAAGTACCGTATGAAAATGCGGTACTTTTTTTGAGCAAAATTGGAATTTGATCATGAGGTTTTTATTTGTGTTTTTATGATAGAAATAGTATGATGATATCGAAGAAAACAGAGTGGATTTACAGGAATTTTACAGATAAAATTCTTATGATAAAGATACCGGAAGAGGGAAGAATATGCAGGTTTCTGTACTAGCAAGCGGCAGTAAAGGAAATTCAACTTTTGTGGAAATGGATGGCATGCGTGTACTTATCGATGCAGGAATAAGTGCAAGGAGGATCAGAAAAAGTTTGGACGAGATTAATGTCAATGTTGCGGATCTCGATGGGATTTTTCTTACGCATGAACATCGTGATCATATTAGTGGACTTACAACACTTAGTAAACAGTACCATTTGCCGATTTTTACACGCAGGGATACGTTTCAATCTATGTATTGCGTTGATACAATACCGGCAGACTGTTTTAATGAGATTGGTGCTGCAATGCAGCTGGGGTCAATTACAATCGGAGCCTTTAATATTTCACATGATGCGGCTGATCCTGTCGGCTACACTCTGCAGGGCAATGAGGGGAAATGTACAGTTGCGACTGATTTGGGTTTTGTGACAAGCAGTGTACAGGAGGCACTTGATAACTCGGATGTGCTCGTGCTTGAAGCGAACCACGATCCGGAACTCCTCAAAAACGGTTCCTATCCGTGGGCACTAAAGCAGCGTATACTGAGCAATCGCGGACATTTGTCGAACAGCGATGCAGCATGGGCTCTTGTACGAATGCAAAAAAAGCATACGCGTGTTTTTCTGGCACATCTGAGTGAGGAAAACAATCGACCGGAGGTTGCCCGTGATACCATTTGTGACATATTGGAAAAGCAGGGAGATATACTTGGCATAAATATTGATATCCGGTTGACTCGCCAGAATGAAACAGTAAACTTATGGGAGGTATAGAAGATGAAAAAGTTTAATAATAAATGGATATCCTATATTTTGGTGTTTATCAGTGGCCTGGTGATTGCTGGCGTACTTGTTTCCGGGTGTACGAGCAGCAATGCAAAGCAGGCAACAGACGGCAAATCGTCCAATATGACGACAGCCGCGTCAAACGGGCCTGTTTCTGATGCACGCAACACACCCGTTGTACGGGCGGCTAAGGCTGTTGGACCTGCGATTGTTGGGATAACAAACAAGGCAGTCGCACGTGACTGGTTTAATAACCAGGTGAAAGTTGACCAAGGTGTTGGTTCGGGGGTTATATTTAAGAGCGATGGTTATATTGTAACAAATAATCATGTAATCAATGGTGCAAAAGAAATTATTGTATCTTTATCGGACGGCCGAAGTTTCACTGGGAAACTTATTGGTGCAGATGCGTCGACGGACATTGCTGTTGTCAAAATTGATGCGACGGATTTGCCAGCGGCATCGTTTGGCAATTCTGATGATATTATGGTTGGTGAACCAGCTATTGCTATTGGGAATCCGATGGGGCTTGAGTTTCAGGGCAGTGTGACGAGTGGTGTCATCAGTGCACTGAATCGCACGCTTGATATTGGTGAACGAAAAGTTAAATTATTACAGACAGATGCAGCTATCAGCCCGGGAAACTCGGGTGGTGCGCTTGTTAATGCAGATGGTATGGTAATTGGAATTAATAGTGCTAAGGTAGCCGCTGCGGGTGTCGAAGGCATGGGGTTTGCAATCCCGATTAATGCAGTGAGTAAGATCGTCGACGAACTCATGGCCAATGGGTATGTTGCTCGTCCCTATCTCGGTATTGGTATCTTCGATAAGCAGACGGCGGAACGGCAGGGCTACCAGCTCAATATTGATGCAGGTGTCTATGTTGAAAAAGTCGTGAGTGACGGACCATGCGGTAGAGCAGGTTTGCAGCGTGGCGATATTATCCTTAAAATCGGGGATACAGAAGTCAATACAGTTGGTGCACTACGGGATGCAGTTGCTGAGCATAAAGCTGGTGATACCGTACCGGTCACTTATACAAGAGCGGACAAGTCGATGACGGTAGATGTCAAACTTGTTGAAGCACCGAAGGATAACAGTCAATGAAAATAAATATTGTTACAGCAGG
>DCFY01000121.1:8886-20047 GCA_002315155.1 Megamonas sp. UBA1792 | reverse complement strand
TTTTCTGGTATAGCAGAAATTCCGCTTGTCGTGATTGATGTTCAGCGTCCAGGACCGGCGACGGGACTTCCTACAAGAACGGAACAAAGCGATTTGAAATTTGTTATTTCTGCATCACAGGGTGAGTTCCCACGCATGGTTATTGCACTGCGAAATGCTTCTGATGCTTTTTATCAAACGATGCGGGCTTTTCATTTGGCAGAAAAATATCAGATTCCTGTTATTTTGTTGAGTGATCAATATCTTGGGGATGCTACCTCGACGGTTCCGTTGTTCAGTCCGGAAAATATCGAAATAGCAAAACCAATTTCGGAATATTCCGGTGAGGATGAATATGTTCGTTATAAATATACTGAGAATGGAATATCACCCCGGTTGATTCCGGGAAAGACAGAGCATCTTGTGGCAATCGATAGTGATGAGCATGATGAGCGAGGCCAGATTACGGAGTCAGCGGAAGTCAGAATTCGGATGATGGACAAACGAATGAAAAAGATTGAAGGTTTAAAGAAAGAACTGCAGGAGCCGGAATTTATCGGTGCTGATGGTTTTGATACGCTTCTTATTGGCTGGGGATCTCTATGGGGACCCATAGAGGAGGCTGTTCGTTTACTGAATAAAGACAAGCCAAACGGTTATGCTGGGCTGGTATTTGGTGATGTTTATCCTCTGCCGCAGAAGCTGCTCAAAGAAAAAAGCGCGAAGGTTTGTCATATTATTAATATCGAGCAGAATGCAACGGGCCAGCTGGCAGGTTTGATTCGTGAAGAAACTGGTATTACATGCAGCCGCAGTATTTTGAAGTACGATGGCCGGCAGCTTTCTGCTGAAGAAATTGCCGAACGTATTCAAAAGGGGGAAGTCAAATGAGCACGGATAAATTTTGTACGCGTGAGACGGCCTGGTGTCCGGGGTGCGGTGATTTTGTCATTTTGGAATGCCTAAAAACGGCTCTTGAAGAGCTCGGGAAGGAACCTTCTGAAGTGTTGATTGCGGCGGGAATTGGTCAGGCGGCGAAAACACCTCAGTACATCAATGCAAATGCTTTTTGTGGTCTTCATGGGCGGTCTCTTCCGGCCGCTGTTGCAGCCAAAATCGCCAATGAGAAGATGACGGTAATTGTCAATACGGGCGATGGAGATTCTTATGGAGAAGGCGGCAACCACTTTCTTCATAATATTCGCAGAAATGTTGATATTACTCATTTTGTTCATGATAATCAGATTTATGGGCTAACGAAAGGGCAGGCATCACCAACTTCTGTTATAGGGCTTAAAACGGGCATTCAAGTTGATGGCAATTTCAATGAACCCCTTAATCCGCTTCTTCTCGCTATCGCATCCGGGGCCGGATTTGTTGCACGTGCGTTTACAGGGCGTCGGGAACATTTGGTATCGTTGATGAAACAGGCAATCGAATACAAAGGTTATGCGTTGCTTGATATTTTTCAACCCTGTGTAAGTTTTAACAAAACGAATACTTTTGCATGGTATAATAAGCGAGTGTATGAACTGGATGCATCGTATGATTATAAGGATAAAGTTTCTGCTATGCAAAAAGTCATGGAAATGGGTGACCGTATTCCGATAGGGCTTTTATATCTGGAAGAAAAGAAAACATATCATGAGAAAAATATGATCTTAAAGCAGAAAGTGCCATTGCTGGACAGAAAAACAATGCCGGATGTTGTGAGCCGACTGATTCATTCTTATATTTGAAATTAATTTATGAGAGACTTTTAAAACTGCGGTTTAGTATTTTGCAGGTGATGTTGAATGCATACTTAAAAGGGGAAAAGAGACAAGAAAGTTTCGTATTTTAAGCATAGAGGCCATCGGTTTTTATGTTTGAATTATAATAAAGGAGATGAATGTAATGATTAATAAGGAATTAGTAGCATTACTCAATGATCAAGTCAATATGGAATGGTATTCTGCTTATTTTTATCTGGATATTTATAGTTACTATGCTGATGAGAACCTTAATGGTTTTAGTAACTGGTTTTATGTTCAGACACAGGAAGAACGTGATCATGCTATGTTGTTTATGCAATATTTGCTAAACAATAATGAAAAGGTTGTTTTGCAGGATGTGAAAGCACCTAATATGATTTTTCATGATTTCCGTGAACCGGCAAATGCTGCGTTTGAGCACGAAAAAAAAGTAACCGCATCGATTCACAATATGTATGCAGTCGCTTATGAACAAAAAGATTTTCGTACGATGCAGTTCCTTGATTGGTTTGTCAAGGAGCAGGGTGAAGAAGAAAAGAATACAGAAGATGTTGTAAAAAGGTATGACTTGTTTGGCAAAGATGCCAAGGGGCTTTATTTGATTGATGCAGAGCTGGCTGCTCGAGTTTATGTTGCACCAAGTCTCGTACTATAAAGTAAGGTTAAAGATAGTACCTGTTTAGAAAATTCAAACGTTGAAGTACTATATATAAAAGGAGCTGAAGGATATGGGATTTTATGATTATAAGGTAAAAGACATCAAAGAAAATGAGGTTTCTCTTCGTACGTATAAGGGGAAACTTTTACTGATTGTTAATACGGCTAGTAAATGCGGTTTTACGCCACAGTACGACGGTCTGCAAAAACTTTATATGAAATATAAGGGTCAGGGTCTTGTAATACTTGGTTTTCCGTGCAACCAGTTTCTTGCACAGGAAACGGGCACCAATGATACAATTGAATCTTTTTGTCGGGTGAATCATGGTGTTACTTTTCCTTTGTTTGCAAAAATTGATGTGCGGGGTGAAAATGCAGATCCTCTTTTTAAATTTTTGAGCGATGCAGCTCCTTTTAAAGGTTTTGAACTTGATAAGGAAACTGGACGGAAAATTCAAGGTGTCGTCAAGGCACATTATCCTGAAAATCTGGATGGCAACGGAGTCAAATGGAATTTCACTAAGTTCCTTATTGGACGGGATGGTACAGTACAGGGAAGATATGAACCTACTTTTACACCGGAAGAGCTTGATTCTGTTATTAAAGCGGCACTTTGATTTTTTTTGTCAAATTTTGGTCTGGCAAATTATACAAAAATCATTGCTGATGGAAAAGTATAAAAAGCAGAGACCTTTGCAGATATTTTTCTGTGAAGGTCTTTTTCCTGTGACAAATCCTTGACTTTGCCTTGAATTTGTTCTACTCTATAAGTTATGCGCCAAACATATTGGCAAAGTGACAGCAGGGGGAACTAAAATTGGTAACGAGAATAACGCATCGGGTAAACTTTTATGATACGGATGCAATGGCTGTAGTGCACCATGCAAACTATATCCGTTGGTTCGAGATTGGACGTGTGGATTTTCTGCGTAAGGCAGGTATAACGCTTGGGGATCTTATGAAGGATGGCTTTGTTTTTCCGATTACAGATGTGAACTGTAAATATGTTTCGCCTGGCAGGTTTGATGATGTACTTATTATTGAAACGATACCAACCGCACTTACGAAAGTCAAGATGGCATTTGATTATCGCATTCTGCGTGAAGCGGATCAAACGGTGCTTGTTGAAGGACATACGCAGAATGTGTTTACGAACAGGGAAACAGGAAGTATCTCGCGGCTGCCGGAAAAATATTACGCGAAGCTCAGGGATGTGCTGAAATAGTATTTGGAAAAGCAATGAAAATTGCGTATAATAGATACAACGTATATTTTCGGAATGTTTTTTAAGGAGGCGGTGTAATGGATAGTTGTGCACCTATCGGTATTTTTGATTCGGGGATTGGCGGGCTTACGGTAGTGAAGGAACTACGACAAATGCTGCCAAATGAAGATTTGATTTATATGGGAGATACAGCAAGAGTGCCTTATGGTTCACGTGATCCTCGGGAAATCGTGAAGTTCATGCATCAGAACATGCGGTTCTTTATGGCACAGAAGGTGAAGATGGTCGTAATTGCCTGTAACACAACAACAACAAATGCCTATGCAATAGCGAAAGAAATGTATTCATTTCCAATTATTCCAATGAATAGTGCAATTTGTGAGGCTGTTAAAGCTGGTGGTGGTAATAAGCGTATTGGTGTTATTGCAACGGAGGCGACTGTGCATAATGAAATGCATCGCCGTTCTGCTATGGAGCTTGATGCAGCAGTGGAAATTTATGCAAAAGCTTGCCCAGAATTTGTACCACTTATTGAGGGTGGTCAGATTGCTGGTCCGGAGATTGAGGCTGCAGCACAGAAGTATATGGGATTTTTCAAGGGAACAGGCATCGGCTCGCTGATTCTTGGATGTACGCATTATCCGCTCATTGCGGATATACTGCGCAAGCATCTCAGTGCAGGTATACATTTGGTCAATCCGGCACGGGCGACCGCTCTTGATGCATTGACTCAGCTGAAAAGAGAACAGCTTCTGCATGAGGGGAAGAGCAAGGGGTCTTTGAAAATGTGCTTTTCAGCGGATATTGAGAAAGCACGTAAAATGGTCAAGCTTGTACTTAATGTGAATACTGCAGAATTTAAATGTGTGGATTTAACAAAGTACGAAGCAAATAAGTAAGAGAAAAATTTGGAGGTATTGATGTGGAAGTCTTATATGTTATAGCAGGCATCCTTGTGCTTTGTGTAATTGCTATCAAACTTTTTTTTATAAGGGAAGGCAATGCGAAGGTCGAAGTAAGAGTTGATCAAAGAACACCTTTCAAGATGGAAGAACTCACAAAGGATAGTGTGACCTTTAGTACAAAGATTGAGTTTGCGAATGCTGGTACACAGTGCGCTACGATTATGGATTGTTTTGTGAGGGCACAGCTCCCTTATGAACAGTTCGATGGTGTAAAGGTAGAAGGCAAGGCGGAATGGGATCAGGCACCGCGTGAAGATGATTATTTTGAATCGGTATTGATTCAGAAGAAGAAAAGCATCTATGTTTTGGCAAAGGTCAAGCTTACAGCACGCAAGAATGGGGATATAAAAGAAACGCTTACGCATATGGTGGATCTGCCAATGGATATTATTTATCTGGAATTGGGACGTCGTCCGTGGAAGCTTTTAAAGGAACATATCCTATTGCCAAATGAAGAAATTGCAAAGATTGTTGGTATCGAATTAGCAGAAGATTAAGGAGCGATAAGGAATGCCAGATGTTGAAATGGTTTCGGTGCCTACGCGCATCTTAACAACAAAAGATGATATCGTAGATATCGTCGAAAAGTATACAAAGGGTAAAATTGGCGAAAATGATGTAATATCTGTAGCAGAAAGTGTTGTTGCTATTACACAGGGACGTATTGTTCGTCCGGAAGAATTGAAGCTTACACGTGTGGCCCTTTTCTGTTGCCGTTTCATTCCGGATCAGGGAAGTCTTGCAAGCCCGCATGGCATGCAGTCGCTTATGAATGTTGAGGGAAAGTGGCGTGTTGCATTTGCACTTTTTGCCGGCTTTTTGGGCAAACTAGTTGGTCAAAACGGTATTTTTTATAAATGGGGCGGTGAACAGACTGCACTTATTGATGATGTAACCGGAACGATGCCACCATTTGATAAGCATATTGTTTATGGACCGAAAAATCCGCAGGATGTTGTCAAGCGTTTGAAAGAACGCCTTGGCTGTTTTGGCGCAGTAATTGCTGATGTTAATGATCTCAAGCGTTCACGTATTGTTGGGGTTACAGATGGTGTAGATGGCAGCAAGGTGGCACATCTTCTTATTGATAATCCTTTTGGTAATGCATCACAGAAGACACCAATCGTAATTATCAAGAATTTTAAACAGTACCAGAGATGATTTGATAAGTAAAGAAGAGGGGGGCAGCAATACCTTCTTCTTCTTTTTGTTTGTAAAATTGCTCAATTGATAAAAGTAGTGTAATATAACTATATATTTGAACTCAGGAGGCAGAACATGGCAAGATTTGATGGACGTACGATGGCTGATGATATGCGGCACGTAAAGATAACAAGGCATTATTTGAAGTATCCGGCAGGTTCGGTACTTATAGAGGTGGGTAATACAAAGGTGATCTGTGCCGCCAGTATAGAAGAACGTGTCCCTGGATTTCTTAAGGGGAGTGGTGAAGGCTGGCTTACAGCAGAGTATTCACTGCTTCCAAGCTCAACACAGACGCGCAGTTCACGTGAGTCCATGCGTGGCCGTGTAACGGGACGTACGCAGGAAATTCAGCGTCTTATTGGTCGCTCATTGCGTGCGGTCGTTGATATGAAGGCTCTTGGAGAACGTACAGTTATGATTGACTGTGATGTTATTCAGGCAGATGGCGGCACACGTACAGCTTCGATTACGGGTGCATATATTGCACTTGTCGAAGCACTGGCAAGTGTATATAATCCAGAAAAGGTATTTCCTGTGAAGGATTTTCTGGCGGCAGTAAGTGTAGGGATATCACATGAAGGAGAGCCAATTATGGACCTTTGCTATGAGGAAGATTCTAAGGCGATCGTTGATATGAATGTCGTAATGACAGGAAGCGGTGCATTTGTCGAGGTACAGGGAACAGGTGAGGGGCGTCCATTCTTACGTAAAGAGCTCGATGCACTTTTGGAAAAAGCAGAAAAAGGGATCAATGATCTTATTTCTTATGAAAAAGATGTACTTGGCGGCGAACTTGTGTGGAAAGTAGGACGCGAGCCATGAAGTAATGCTCATAACACCTTTTATATCAAGGCTGCTTTCATTGAAGGTCTTTCTATGACCTGATTTTGGCAATACTGTTTCCGTCTTTTGGGTATGTATGGTAATAAGCTTTCTAAGTTGTTATAGGGCTTTTGTGTTCCACTTGTTTGCTGATATCAGTAATAAAAATACCTAAAATAATAGGATGTGATACATGGGCGTGGAGCAGCTTGCCCGTATGTTCACAGGAGGCGAGCGCTTTTAGCCTTAGGGTTATATTTTGCATGGGGTGATAATGTTTACCACTCACGGACAATAGTGGGGACTACAGAGCTTGTTCTTATGTCACCAAATAGTTTTTTGTGTTTCATCTTTATGTATTGGCATGAAATCAGTCGCCATGGTACATATGTTCTAATAATGCGCATTTTTTTACCGCCTCATAATAGAGGCGGCTTTTTTATATTGAGTGGCAGATAGCAATCAAATAACTTTTCACAAAGGCTCCGGTTCTATACTTCTGGTCATGATTTCTTCATCGTGAGCTTTTGCATAAGCTGCAACCGTATTAAAAACTTTTTCTTCGGCTGAGTTAGCTGCAATATTTGTAGGTATTGTCTTTGGATATTGTTTGTGTGCAACAGGTTCATTGTTTTTATCATAATAATAAACAGAATACTTTTTGAGACAATTATGGGAGATGTTATATAGATCTTCATCTACAGCGTAATCCATAGTAACCATACGAAACCGTGACTCTTTCGAGTGCATGGTTTCGGCCAGGGCATTTATTAGCTGGTCCTTTCTTCTTGCGCTGTATACTCTTTTTACCGAGACAAGAATATTGGATTTATCTATTATTGTTGTCTCTGGTGAATTTGCGTATTTTATGGATTGCGTGTCAAAGAAATATTCGGATTCAGTATCAGAAACAACGAATTGCCATTGTTCCGCTGCAAAACTAGTGCAACTAAACAAAAATAAGAGGATTAATATTAAAAGTGAAATTCGTTTCATCAGAATTACTCCTTTTAGATTTAGACGAAGATTAAATCTAAAAGGAGAGGGGGAACTTTATAGAAGCAACTAATCAAATAGTTGTTTCTATAAAGATTCTAATCCCTTGCTTCTAGTCTCTATCTCTTCGTCATGATCTTTTGCATAAACAGCGATAGCATTAAAAACTTTTTCTTCAATTGAGTTGGGCGAAATACTTATAGGCTGTGTCTGATAATATTGCCTGTGTGATAGTTTATTATTTTTATCATAATAATAAACAGAATATTTTTTAAAACAATTATGGGTGATGTCATACAGATCTTCATCTACAGCGTAATCGACATTAGTCGTACGAGATTGAATGTTTTCAGATTGCGTAGTTTCAACCAAGGCAGTTAGCATATGTTGTTTCATTTCGATGCTGTATACTCTTTTTACATTGACAAGAATGCCAGATTTATCTATTACTGTTGAATCTGGTAAGTTTGTATATTTTATGGATTGTGTGTCAAAAAAATATTCAGATGAAGCATTAGAAATAATGAATTGCCAGCGATCTGCAGCAAAACTTGTACAACTAAATAAAAATAAGAAGACTAATATTAAAAATGAAATCCGTTTCATTGCAATAACTCCCTTTACATAAAAATTGTTTTTGTATCATTTAGAAATTAATTAGCACAAACAAACCGATTCTTATAGAAAAGCATGGGGAAAAGATGATTAATTTGCATATAGCCAGTCGAATATCACATCATATATCTTGCTCTGTACGGACCCGGCTGATACGGAGCTTTTATCTTCGTCAGTTATTGTACCAAGAAGGTTATCCTTAGCATCGTAACATCTATGATTTTTTGTAAGTAAGGTTCTATCGGTTTGATTGTATTTAGTTGATGATACCATGTATTTGATTTCCGTCCAATTTGAGGTGTCATATTGATCTTTACATTTTTCGATTAGTAATTTTACCATGTCTGGGGACATTTCCGTTTTTAGCTCAGCAGTAATAACATCATCCGAATCAACAGTTCGTACACTATTGGTATCGAAATAAAAGGCGGCGCTGCTGTCTTTATATGCAAGTTTCCAATTGGATGGTGAAGGGGCTGCAAATGCGGCGGAAGAGTAAATCATAAGTGCAACAAATACAGTGATCATAAGTCTTGATTTCATGGTGTGTCACTTCCTTATTTTTATGGTCGACAAATTTTTCCGAGGACATACTCCTCTATGAATTGTGTCCTGATAATTACTAGATAGGTATGAACGTACAATTCGCCATAATATGCAATACGGATATCTTTATGAATTTTTTAGATGAGAAGCTGGTAGCTTCAATATCAATAGGTGCCTCGCACAAAGATTTGTAAATCAAATAAATATAGTGTTTATTTTACATTCTATTGCTTCGGTATACTGCTTTCACATGGTACCCCTGTCTGACATTTTCCACACCCATATCTTGGCTTATATTTTTCATGTATTATGTTTCCAAAATCAGAACATAAAATGTGATTCTTACCCGTATCTATAGATATTGCATTAGCTGGACATTTTTTAACACAAGCACCACACTTTGAGCAATACTCATATATGTCTTCATATTCTCTTTTTCCAGGCGGTAAATACAATTCTGTGATGATGCTGCTAAGTCTTCCTGCCATTCCTTTTGTGGTTATTAAACCTTTAGAAAGTCCAAACGTTCCAAGTCCACCAACAAAGGCAGCATGTCTTTCTGACCAATTGCTTGTGAATGATGCTTCAGGATGTGGTGTATCCTTGTTAAGGCCGGACTTGGACCAAAATCTTTTATCTAAAGTAGGAACCAGACTATTATATCCAGCGTTTATCAATTGAGATTGGAGATGGATACATAACTTATTTATAAATGATTGTCCTTCAATACGTCCATGCAGCCATTCTTCAGAAGGCCATAGTTTTTCACGGCTATTACTATTTTTGACTACATCTGTAAATGGTAAAAAAAATGAGATTACAGACTTTGCGTGTGGTAACCATTCTTTGGGTTCTAAAAAATGTTCTCCAATTGCTGTAGGTTCTTTAAATAATGTAAAGTAATTATCATCAGAAGCAGCAAAACCCCAAATGGGAGCTTCAAAAATCTTCATTCCCACAACACTTTCAGAAATCGCAACTTCATTTGAAATATAATTATCTTTTGAGTTTTCGACAAAGTTCGATGCGATTTTTATTAAATCCTGCTTGTTCATGTTACACCTCCATTATTTTAGGACCTGCATTACCCATATTCTATAATGATGATCCGGTTTTCTATAATCACGTAATAATCAAATTTCAAAAGAAATACAAACAATTATTCAGATACTGTCTATATTTTCCTTATTTTAAAATTATCCAGTTTGTTTTTTTCACTTAAAATTTTAAAAGCAGGTTCTAATAATACATTTAATTCATCAAGGGTTAAATCGGGGGTCCTGTCAATTTTACATAAAAAATTCAAGAGAACTGCATTTTTATAGTCATCTAAATTATGTCTTTCGGCATTTATATAAATATAGAACTGCCTTCCTGATGTTATAATCTGATTGTCAAACAAGCATTGCCGTATTGTGTTGGCAATTATAGGCGGATGTTTGTCGCCTCCTTCTTTTAACTTACAAGAAACATAGAATTCAATCATATTTAATTACCTTCGCTATCTTTAGATTATGGATTAACTCTTTTAAAGTTAATGGTTTTATTTAGTACACAGGCTTCGCAAATGATTTCTGTTGTATTAGTCCTTTTTGTATTTTGCTCTTACAAATTTCTTAAAATCTTCAATAGACTGCAAAGCCTCTTCCGGTAAATCATTCATGAAATCATCGGTTTTGGGGGCAGCGGTTGTTTGATTATGATTTTTAATATCTGTTCTACCGAGTAGGTAGTCGGTTGATACATTAAAAATATCAGCTAGTTTTAAAATAATATCGCTAGGCGGAGTCCTTTGCCTTAGTTCATAAAATGATATCATTTTAGGAGTTAGATTTAAGGATATAGCTAAATCTTTTTGTGTAAGATTATTTTCTATTCGCAGTTTTTTTATGCGCTTACCAATCATTTTTGCGTCCTCCTTAAATATGAATACATTGTACTATGGAAATTATACTACTATTTTAAAAAAAATCCTATTTACATTGTACCGAAAGTACTGTACTTTTAGTACACAGAAGAGCGCTGATATGAATAATTAAAAAAAGCAAGCCCCAAACATCATCTTATGCAGCAGGAGCTGGGTGACGCAACATATCTATATGGTGATAACCAGGATGGCACCTATATCGTAGGGGAACAAAAACATAATACTAAAATGACATAAAAAAACGAGCATAAAATAAATTTATACTCGTTTTGATTGAATCAATATTTAATTTGCTTTTAAAATAACAGCTTCAGTTATTTTATTGATGCATCATTAGATGCTCTGGTCTGTCATGCTTATCTTGTGGTATACGTTCTAGTCTGCCATGTTCATATCGCAATGTATATTGTGGCTGTGGTTTTCCATAGCCATCTTGTGGTGGATGTTCTGGTCCACGGTGGTCGTCATC
>DCFY01000121.1:0-8606 GCA_002315155.1 Megamonas sp. UBA1792 | reverse complement strand
CGCGGGGGCTGTTCTTCCTGTGGTTCGTGATGTCGATGGTGGCTATCATAACGCTGGTCTGGCGGTTCTGGCGGTCGTTGCTCTCCGTCATCAAGCTGAACAATGTTTTTGTGCGGAGAAGCTTCTATTGTATTGCAAAATCCTAAAGATCCGGCTATTATAGCTGTACCTAAAGTTACGGACATAAGAGTCTTACTGATGTGCTGCATTTGTCATAACCCCTTTTAAAATTTTTTCAAACCGCCCATTTACAGACGGACGATTAAGACGATCCGTTCTTTCTAGCTGGTCTTGCTGCTCTCTTGGCCGACGCTGCCATGTTGGATATTGGATTGGTGCTATTGGGTTTGTCATAATTTCCCTCCATTTCATTGTATGTGGTTTTATACTTTCAGATACTTGAAGTAACATTTGGAAAAATATGCGGATTCGCATAAGCTTCTTTAATTTCTAGTATATCAATCGATTATTATAAACTCGTAAGAGTATCATTAGAAGTTCATTAGATTTGTGAATTTGTGAAGATTTTATTATTTTGGGAATCACAGGCCAATTATATATGATAAAATAGGAAAAATTAAAAAAAGTGCTTACAGAACAAAGCCTATAGCACCATTGGTTTATTTTATTGTATCGAATTTTAAGGGTGGCTCTGTCATGTATAATGTGGTAAAATAATAGCTATAGCTATCTAAGTCGAGACTTTGCCTAAGAGAGTCTCGACTTTTGTTTGACCATATTTTGACCTGAATTTATAATTTGAAAGCAAATTCTGTTATGCAATACGTATAAAATTACAGATATTATACAGATATTATATAGAAGGAAACAGGTTGAAATGTGACATGATAAGAACAGGAAGTGGGACGCGAACCATGAAAAGTATTGTGATTGCGACGAAAAACAAAGGGAAGATAAGGGAAATGATGCATGCGTTTTCGCAACTCGATGTGAGGCTTGCTACACTCAATTCTTTTGGGGATTTGCCGGATGCCATTGAGGATGGTTCAACCTTTGCTGAAAACGCACTTATAAAAGCGAAATTCTATGCGAAACAGACAGGCTGTGCTTGTCTTGCTGATGATTCAGGGCTGGAAGTTGAGGCGCTGGAAGGTGCTCCAGGTGTTTATTCGGCACGCTTTTCAGGTGAGAATGCCGATGATGCAGCAAACAATGAAAAGCTTTTACGAGAACTTACACGTGTTGGTCAGGATGAGTCTCCGGCCTGCTATCGCTGCGTACTTGCATTTGTTGATACAGATGGCAGTTTTCTTACAGCCGTTGGTGAGTGCAAGGGTCGTGTAAAAAAAGTAGCGCAGGGTGAGGGCGGTTTTGGTTATGATCCATATTTTTATGTTGGTGATAAAACGATTGCAGAAATTACATTAACAGAAAAGGATAAAATCAGCCATCGTGGTGCGGCGCTTCGTGAAATGACAAAAAAACTAGCGGGGTATCTTAAATGAAGATTGGTATAATGAGTGACAGTCATGGCAATAAAACTGCCATTGAGGCGGCAGCAGCCTCTGCTGGAGATGTTGATTTTTGGCTTCATGCTGGTGACTGTTGTTCCGATGCGGATTACCTGGGACTGATTTCAAAGACAAAGGTCATTAAGGTCAGCGGGAATTGTGACTATCCAAGCAGGACGATAAAGGATGAAGAGCTTATTGAGGCAGGTGGGCACATTATTTTTCTTACACATGGGCATACGTATGGTGTAAAGTGGGGTACAGACGATCTTGCCGTGATTGCCGCAAATGAAGGTGCAGATATCGCTGTCTATGGTCATACACATATTGCAGATCAGAGTAAACGGGGGAATGTTCTTGTACTGAATCCCGGCAGTATATCACAGCCAAGAGATGGCAGTAAACCGTCTTTCATGCTGCTTTCGTTTTCTGAGGGAAAAGTTTCAGTAGAACAAGTCAAACTTAATTTTTAAATTAGAAAATAAAAATTAATAAAAAGAAGGATAAATTAATATAAATAGCCAATAGAATAAAGATTGTTTATATAGGAACGAGCATCAGATAAATACTGATTATATATAAATAATTCATATTTATTACATCGCAAGCGTTTTCTTGTTTTATATTTTCAAGGATGCTTATTGCAATGTGCTTCATAATCGAATGTGATTCACCTTTCGACATATTGAAAACAAGGGTTGGAACTAGTTGAAAGGGCTTGAAAAATGTGGTATCATGGAGCCTGCGAGTGTATTATATTTTATATTTTGGGAGGGTTTACATTGCGTACAATCCAAGTAGGAAAAATTACTGAAGAAGTAGCGCAGATGTGTAAGGAAGCTGCCTACTATTTGCCGAAGGATGTTTACGAAGCCTTAAAAAGAGGCAGAGAAACGGAAGAGTCTCCGGTAGGGCGTGACGTGCTTGATCAGATCATCCGTAACTCCGAGATTGCTCGGGCTGAAGACAGACCAATCTGTCAGGACACGGGCATGACTATTATTTTCCTTGAAGTAGGTCAGGATCTTCATATTGAAGGTGGCAGTCTTAACGATGCAGTCAATGCAGGTGTAGCAAAAGGATATACGGAAGGTTACCTGCGTAAATCTGTTGTATCCGAGCCATTATTCGATCGCAAGAATACACAGAACAACACACCTGCTATTATCTACACAAAGGTCGTAGATGGCGATAAACTTAAAATCCAGCTGGCTCCAAAAGGATTTGGCAGTGAAAACAAGTCGGGTATCAAGATGCTTGTTCCGGCAGATGGTGTTGAAGGTGTAAAGAAAGCGGTTCTTGAAATTATTCAGCATGCAGGCTGCAATCCTTGTCCGCCAATGGTTGTTGGTATTGGTATCGGCGGGACAATGGACCAGGCTGCATATCTTTCCAAGAGAGCACTGATTCGTTCGACAGATGTTCGTAACGCACATCCGCAGTATGCAAAGCTTGAAGGTGAGCTTCTTGAGCTTATCAATAAAACAGGTATTGGACCACAGCTTGGCGGGACAACTTCAGCTCTTGCTGTAAATATTGAATGGGGTGCTACACATATTGCCGGACTGCCGGTAGCTGTAACAATTTGCTGCCATGCAATGCGTCATGCAGAACGTGTGTTATAAGATTTATTATAATAGGAGGAATTGAGAAATGGCTGAAAAAATTCGCATTACTACACCTTTGACAGAGGAAGTATCCCGTAAGTTAAGAGCTGGCGACAGCGTACTCATTACCGGTACGATTATTAGTGCCCGCGATGCTGCACATAAAGTAATGACAGAAGCTCTTGCCCGTGGTGAAAAGCTTCCTGTTGACTGGACTAATCAGATTGTTTACTATCTTGGACCTACACCAGCAAAACCTGGTGATCCGATTGGTTCCTGTGGTCCGACAACTTCTGGCCGTATGGATGCATATACACCGACAATGCTAGATCAGGGAATCAAGGGTATGGTTGGTAAAGGTTCCCGGCAGCCAGAGGTTATTGAATCCATGAAAAAACATGGTGTAACTTATTTTGCAGCTGTCGGCGGCGCCGCAGCACTCATTGCAAAATCTGTAAAAAAATATGAAGTTCTGGCATATCCTGAACTTGGCCCGGAAGCTGTTGCGGCTCTTACTGTAGAGGATTTTCCGGCCATTGTAGTTATTGACTCGGAAGGTAATGACTTCTACGAAATAGGTCAGGCGCCATATCGTAAGTTATAATACTTTTTCTTATGGGAAAGTAAAATATAGGAGGTTTAGAATGATTAACACAACTTTTTATCTTCGTCGCTTACATTCAATTTGTGGGATTGTTCCGATAGGTTTGTTTCTTTTGGAACATGTTATCACAAATGCATCTGTAATCGGCGGCCCAGCTCCATTTAATGCAGCTGTAGGCAGACTTGCTGCCATACCACATGAAATAATGATTCCTTTGGAAATCTGTGGTGTAGCAATTCCATTCTTATTCCATGGTATTTATGGTGCGTATATCGCATTGCAGGCAAAGAACAATCCGGGAAGCTATGGCTATGCTCGTAACTGGCAGTTCGCTCTTCAGAGATGGACGGCTTGGTTTGTAGCGGCATTTTTAATCTGGCATGTTGTTTATCTTCGTATTATGGTCAAAGGCGGCGGCACACCGATTTCTTATGAACTCTTACAGAGTTATTTCAGTAATCCACTTGTGTTTGTACTTTATACGATTGGTATGATCGCGGCAATTTTTCATTTCTGCAATGGGCTTTCGACTTTCTGCATGACATGGGGCATTGCCAAAGGACCGCGTATTCAGTCTGTTATAACAAAGGGCTGTCTTGGACTTTGTGCTTTATTATCGCTTGTTACATTAATCTTTATGAGCACTTATCTTATGTAAGCTGACTTGTAAAATCTTTAGAATAAGGAGAGAACCTACGTGGCTAAAAATAAAATTATTGTTGTAGGTGGCGGTTTATCCGGTTTAATGGCTACCCTGAAGATTTGCGAAGCTGGGGGAGAAGTTGATTTATTCTCGTACTGCCCGGTAAAACGATCGCATTCACTTTGTGCACAGGGCGGTATTAATGCCTGCATGGATACAAAAGGTGAACATGATAGTATATATGAACATTTTGATGATACTGTCTATGGCGGTGACTTTCTTGCAGATCAGACAGCTGTTAAAGGCATGTGTGATGCTGCACCGAAACTTATCAAAATGTTTGATCGTATGGGTGTGCCTTTCACACGTACAGCAGAAGGTGTTCTTGACCTTCGTAACTTTGGGGGACAGAAAAACAAGCGTACTTGTTTCGCTGGGTCAACAACAGGACAGCAGCTTCTTTATGCCCTTGATGAACAGGTTCGTAAATGGGAAGTTCAGGGATCTGTCAAAAAATATGAATTCTGGGAATTCATTAAGGTCATTAAGAATAAAGAAGGTGTTTGTCGCGGTATCGTAGCACAGAATATGAACTCAATGGAAATTCAGGCATTCCGTGGCGATACGACAATCCTTGCGACAGGCGGTCCAGGTATGGTATTTGGCCGCTGCACAGCATCGACGATTTGTAATGGTTCAGCAGTTTCATCGGTATTTCAACAGGGTGCACATATTGGAAATCCGGAATTTATCCAGATTCATCCGACAGCAATTCCTGGTTCCGATAAAAATCGCCTGATGTCAGAAGCCTGCCGTGGTGAAGGTGGACGTGTATGGGTATATAAAGATGGAAAACCTTGGTATTTCCTCGAAGAAATGTTTCCAGCATATGGTAACCTCGTACCGCGTGATGTTGCATCACGTGCAATCTATGATGTTTGCATGAATCAGCATCTTGGTATCAATGGTGAAAACAGAGTCTATCTTGATCTTTCCCATATTTCGGCTGAATATCTTGAACGTAAGCTTGGCGGTATTCTTGAAATGTATTCGGAATTTGTTGGCGATGATCCTCGTAAAGTTCCAATGCAGATTTATCCTTCTGTTCATTATTCCATGGGTGGAATATGGGTAGATCGTAAACATAATACGAATATTCCGGGCCTTATGGCATCTGGCGAGTGTGATTATCAGTATCATGGTGCAAATCGTCTTGGTGCGAATTCTCTTCTTTCTGCTGCCTATTCAGGAACGGTTTCCGGGCCTGAAGCTATGCGTTGGGCAAAGGAAGGCGAAAGAGGGTCTGAGCTTACCGATGAAGATCTTGCTAAAGCAAAGCAGGAATGTGTTGATGATTTTGAAGCAATCCTCAAAATGGATGGCAAGGAAAATGCACATGAACTTCATCATGAACTCGGCGATGTTATGAATAAATATGTCACAATCGAACGTGTAAACAAGGATCTTGATTATTGTTTTGCCGAAGTCAAGAAAATTCTTGTTCGTTGGAACGATATCGGCGTAACGGATAGAGGTCACTGGGCAAATCAGGAAGCTATGTTTGTAAGACAACTTCGCAATATGATTATTTATGCTCTCGTTGTAACGAAGGCTGCTCGTATGCGTGATGAAAGTCGTGGTGCTCACTACAAACGTGAATTCCCGACTCGTGATGATGAACGCTTCCTCAAGACGACAATCGTCGACTTCAATGCAGAAAAGCAGGAACCGGAAGTTACGTATATCGATTTTGATCATTCGCTGATCAAACCGCGTCCTCGTAACTACGCTGTTGCTAAGAAGGAGGATAAATAAGAATGGCAGAACAGAATAAGAAAACAGTTACTTTTATCATAGAACGTCAGGATGCCCCTGACAGCAAGCCGTATACGCAGGAATTTGAAGTTGCATATCGTCCATCACTTAATGTTGTTGCAGCTCTTATGGAAATCCAGAAGAATCCTGTAACCAAAGACGGTAAGAAAGTAGCTCCTGTAGTCTGGGAATGCAACTGTCTTGAAAAAGTATGTGGTGCTTGCATGATGGTTATCAATGGTCGTGCTCGTCAGGCTTGCTGTTCCCTTATAGATCAGCTTGAACAGCCAATTCATCTTGCTCCGGCTCGTACGTTCCCGGTTATTCGAGATCTTCTTATTGATCGTTCCGTTATGTTTGAGAGTCTTAAACGTATTCAGGGCTGGGTCAATGTTGATGGTACATGGGAAGTTAAAGATGCTCCTATTCAGAATCCGTACACGGCACAGACTGCTTATGAAATTTCTCATTGCATGACTTGTGGCTGCTGTCTCGAAGCATGCCCGAATGTTGGACCTCAGTCCGATTTTATAGGACCTGCACCGACTGTACAGGCTTATCTTTTCAATCTTCATCCGCTTGGAAAGTTTGATAAAGAAAAGCGCTTAAATACTCTTGCGGAAAAAGGCGGTATTACGAGTTGTGGTAATAGCCAGAACTGCGTTGAAGTATGTCCGAAGAGCATCAAGCTCACAACTTATCTTGCACAGCTTAACCGCGATGTAAATAAGCAGGCATTGAAGAACATCTTCAATAAATAAGAAATGCAAAGAAACGGTCTCTTTAGGGAGACCGTTTTTGCGTTGTCTTTTTTCAGTGATAACGATATAATGAAATAGTATCAAGTATGTATACATAAAATGAAGGAGAATTGATCTTATGGAAAAAGAAAAAAAAGAAGCTGTATGGAATACATATACAGAAAAAGATAAAAAAAAGCTGCAGGAACTTTGTGATGGGTATCGTGATTTTTTGACGAAGTGTAAGACAGAGCGTGAAAGTGTTGTTGAATCTGTGCTTCAGGCAGAAGCTGCAGGGTATAAGAATCTTACCGAAATCATTGAAAAAGGCAAAAAGATCAAGGCGGGGGATAAGGTCTATGCAGTATGCATGAAGAAGGCTGTAGTGCTTTTTAATATTGGGACAGAACCAATGGAAAAGGGCATGGCGATTCTGGGGGCACATATTGATACATGTCGGCTTGACATTAAACAAAATCCACTTTATGAAGATGGTGGTCTTGCGTATCTTGATACACATTACTATGGCGGTATTAAAAAGTATCAGTGGGTTACAGTACCGCTTGCAATTCATGGCGTTGTAGCAAAAAAAGATGGTACGGTGCTCAATGTTGTTATTGGTGAAGATGAAAGCGATCCGGTATTTTGTGTAACGGACTTGCTTATCCATCTTTCGCAGGAGCAAATGGAAAAGAAAGCAACAAAGGTTATTGAAGGCGAAAACCTTGATATTCTTGTTGGTACGTTACCGCTTGAAAATACGGAAAAAGATGCTGTTCGTGAAGGTGTGCTGCAGCTTATCAAAGAGAAATACGATATTGATGAGGATGATTTTATCTCGGCAGAGCTTTCTGTTGTTCCGGCGGGGAAAGCACGTGAATCTGGTCTTGACCGCAGTATGATTCTTGCTTATGGGCAGGATGACCGTGTATGTGCGTATACATCACTTGTTGCGATGCTCGAAATGAAAAAGGTTAAGCGTACAGCTTGCTGCCTGCTTGTCGACAAAGAAGAAATCGGCAGTGTTGGTGCAACTGGTATGCAGTCGCGCTTCTTTGAAAATACGGTTGCCGAAATACTTGATCGTCTTGGTGGGTATAGTGAACTAAAACTCAGACGTTGTCTTGCTATGTCAAAGATGCTTTCATCAGATGTAACATCGGGCTATGATGCACTTTATGCAAGTGCCTATGATAAAAAGAATGTTGCCTACCTTGGTAAAGGTATGGTGTTTAATAAGTTTACAGGTGCGCGTGGCAAGTCCGGCTCGAACGATGCGAACGCCGAATACCTTGGTGATATTCGTGCAATGATGGACAAACACGGTGTGCATTTTCAAACGTCTGAGCTTGGGAAAGTTGATCTCGGCGGTGGTGGGACGATTGCATATATTATGTCTCTTTACGGTATGCAGGTTATTGACAGCGGTGTAGCCGTGCTCAGCATGCACGCGCCGTGGGAGCTTACGAGTAAGATCGATGTGTATGAAACGAAGAAAGGTTATACTGTATTTTTGCAGGAGGCGTAACAAATTAGTTTTGCTGTTGCATAAAGAATTTAATGCAACAGCTTTTTTATTGCAACAAATAAAAGAAAAGTGAGAGAAAAAAGAAATACATGCTATAATGGTGCTATCACGTTTCACGGAATGGGAGTGGAAAACCGTTTTGCGGCAGAAAAGAATTCTATGTGTTTTTTTTATGGGGGTGTATTGGTTGATTTCTA
>DCFY01000104.1:849-3147 GCA_002315155.1 Megamonas sp. UBA1792 | reverse complement strand
AGCTCGATATAGTGATCACTAAACGTATTGTTTTGTTCCGGATCAAGCACTTCTAAAAGTGCTGATGATGGGTCACCATGAAATTCCATGTTTAACTTATCGACTTCATCCAAAAGAAATACGGGATTCTTTGCTCCAGCGGTCTTTATACCTTCAATAATGCGTCCCGGAAGTGCACCAACATATGTACGGCGATGACCACGGATTTCGGCTTCATCCCTTACTCCGCCCAAAGATGCCCGGACAAACTTGCGATCAACTGCATGTGCAATAGATGCTGCCAGTGATGTCTTACCTACGCCAGGCGGCCCGACAAGGCAAAGAATTGGTGCCTTAAGGGTATCATTCAGCTTACGAATGGCAAGATACTCCAGAATACGTTCCTTTACCTTTTCCAATCCATAATGCTCTTCATTAAGCACCTTTGCTGCAGCCTTGAGGTCAAGACGATCTTCTGTCGTTTTTTCCCATGGTAAAATCAGCAGCCAATCAATGTAAGTACGAATAACACCTGTTTCTGCTGACATATTCGACATATGTTCCATCCGGTTGATTTCTTTTTCCACACGCTTTTTCACGGCTTCCGGATACTTACCTGTTGACAGTTTTTCCCTATATTCTTCGATCTCAACAGTCTTGTCATCCTTATCACCAAGTTCTTTTTGGATAGCCTTGATCTGCTCACGCAGATAATATTCTTTTTGGATTTTTTCCATCTGCCTGCGTACACGTGTACTAATTTTGCGTTCTATTTCAAGGACTTCCATCTCACGCGCTAAAATTTCGCAAAGCATTTCCAGCCGTGCTTTTACATCAACAAGTGATAAAAGTGCCTGCTTATCCTCAAGCTTCAAATTCAAATGACTGGCAATAAGATCACCCAAACGACCTGCGTCCTCAATAATGGCCACAGATACCAATGTCTCCGGTGGTATCTTTTTGCTGAGCTTTACCCACTGCTCAAAAGCATGAATAACGGCCCTCGTTAAGGCTTCCATTTCCAGTGACGCATCTGTTTTTTCATCATACTCTTCAATAACAGCTTCAGCAAATTTACTGCCCTCTTCATATTCGGTGATACGTCCACGATGAATTCCTTCAACAAGAACGCGCATTGTTCCGCCTGGCAGCTTTACAAGCTGACGAATTTCCGCCACTGTCCCAACTTCATAAATATCCTCGTGTTTTGGCTCATCAATCTCTGCATCTTTTTGTGCACTCAGCATAATTTTGCGATCACGTACCATCGCTTCTTCAATTGCTGCAATCGATTTATTACGACCAACATCAAGATGAATAATCATATATGGAAATACTATGATTCCTCTAAGTGGCAGTAATGGCAGCTTATGAGTTTCCGCCATAAAAATCCCTCCTATGTAACTATATAGTTTTTCTCACATTTATACTACTTATGTATAGGGAAAAGTTCTATCCCTTTTTTATTCTGACTTGATAAGTAAATATCCTTTAATTGTAAAAAAGACGCTGCTCAGGCAGCGTCTTTTTCTCCACCGACATTTATGCCGATACTTCCTTATCAAGAGTTTTCTTCGACTTTTTCTTGTCAAGAGTAAGTATCGGGTCCTTCTTCTCCGTAATAACTTCTTTTGTTACACGACAGGCAGAAACACCTTTTGCCGAAGGAATCTCATACATAACATTCCTCATAATTACCTCAATAATTGACCGCAAGCCACGCGCACCCGTTTTACGTGTAAGTGCCTCTTTGGCAATAAGGCGAAGCGCATCTTTATCAAAAGACAATTTTACATTATCCAGATCAAGAAGTTTCTGATATTGCTTAACCAAGGCATTTTTCGGTTCTGTAAGTATACTTACAAGAGCGTCTTCCGTAAGTGCCTCCAGCGTCACAACAACTGGAAGACGACCCACAAATTCCGGTATAAGCCCATTTTTCAACAGATCCTCCGGCAATATATGCTTAAGTGTTTCACCGATATTGTGCTCAATTTTTGATTCAATAACCGCACCAAAGCCAAGATTTTTTTTACCAAGACGATCCTCGATAATCTTTTCAATACCATCAAAAGCACCACCACAGATAAACAAAATATTCGTTGTGTCAATCTGAATAAGTTCCTGATGTGGATGTTTACGACCACCCTGCGGAGGCACCGAAGCAACTGTGCCTTCAAGTATCTTCAGAAGAGCCTGCTGTACTCCTTCACCCGAAACATCACGTGTAATTGATGGATTTTCCGACTTACGCGCAATCTTATCGATTTCATCAATATAGATAATACCCTTTTCCGCCTTTTCGACATCATAATCTGC
>DCFY01000104.1:0-444 GCA_002315155.1 Megamonas sp. UBA1792 | reverse complement strand
CTTCCTGTAGGTCCCAGCATAAGGATATTAGACTTTTGCAGCTCAACCTCATCTGTCTTCTGGCTCATATTAATACGTTTATAATGATTGTATACAGCAACTGCCAAAGATTTCTTGGCTTCATCCTGACCTATGACATACTGATCCAAAATCGTTCGGATATCCTTCGGTTTTGGGACGTCCTTCAGTTCAACTTCAACATCATCACTGAACTCTTCTTCTATTATTTCATTACAAAGTTCTATACATTCATCACAAATGTAAACCCCTGGACCAGCAACAAGCTTTCGCACCTGATCCTGTGACTTGCCGCAAAACGAACATTTCAGCTGACCCTTTTCATCCCCAAACTTCAACATGATATCACCCCTCAGTCCTTAGGTTCCGTCTTTTTTACTGGACGAGCAATTACCTCATCAATCAAGCCATATTCTTTTGCTTCCT
>DCFY01000117.1:5896-6471 GCA_002315155.1 Megamonas sp. UBA1792 | reverse complement strand
AAAACCATTTGCTTGATTACGGCCGCCTTTATTGTCGCATTCATATTTGATTATTTTCACTCCTATTATACATTATAAGGTAGGTTTTTATGCAAAAAAAATTATTATGTCTTCTTTTCCTACTCAGCCTCTTAATTGGTACTAGTCTTTTGGGGTACACTTCTTATTTTGACAATCGCACAGCTAGCAATCTTTCTTCTTATTGCGTTATTGACTTTCGCGGCTTTCGTACTTCACCCAATGTATCGGCTACAAGTGCCAGTTTTACCCTGACGGATCGACGTTTTTCCAGCAAGCCATTGGAAGACTTTTGCCACATCACGATTGACGGTAAAGAATATACACTTCCAGCCACTTCAGTTCTATCAATTTCACCAAATTACGCTTTTGATTTGGAAAAATGCAAATACACAAATACACTTGTTTTCCATCTGGATGCTCCTCTCCTGAGCAAAA
Source organism: Megamonas sp. UBA1792 (assembly GCA_002315155.1). The sequence goes on along the minus strand of DCFY01000117.1, from coordinate 6,015 downwards.
TCAAACAAGCCAGTTCTGTTGTCGTTACGATAAAGTACACCGATCGCTCTACATCAATTGTACTCCCTTTAAGTGAACCCGACTTGAACTACTGGAAAAATCAAATCTGATTTTTTAAT
>DCFY01000117.1:0-5562 GCA_002315155.1 Megamonas sp. UBA1792 | reverse complement strand
GGCAAAGTTTTTAACTGATCAAACGGCCAAAAAATCATAACCGCCTTCCCTTTTATAAGGTTATACGGTACAAAACCAACATCGGCAAATCGACTATCCTCTGAATTGTTGCGGTTATCACCCATAACAAAGATAGTGCCTTCCGGAATTGTCGTAAGCGGATAATCACCACGTGTCTTACTCAGGATATATGGCTCATTCATAAGCTGCTGATTTACAAACACTCTACCGTCTTTTATTTCAATTGTATCACCCGGAATGGCAATGACACGCTTGATAAAGTCACGGCTCTGATCCTGTGGATACTTAAATATAAGAACTTCTCCCCGCTGCGGTACCCTAAAACGGTAAATAAATTTATTTACTACAAGGCGCTCGTGGTTGAGTAAGGTCGGCTGCATCGACGGACCATCAACAAGATAAAGCTCAACAATAAAATAGCGGATAAAGAATGCTAAAACAACTGCAACCACTATCGATATAACCCAGTCCTTGACTTCTTCACCGAGTGAATTCATAAAAATAGCCTCCTAGAAAAATAATAGGGACTGCACACAGCCCCTATTAATGCTATTAACGTTTTTCTCTGATACGAGCAGCTTTACCCGTAAGATTACGCAAATAGTAAAGTTTTGCCCGACGGACAATACCCTTACGTACAACGTCAATTTTTTCAAGTCTTGGAGAATGCACAGGGAACATACGTTCAACACCAACACCATAAGAAATACGCCTAACTGTAAATGTTTCACGAACTCCTGTACCCTGACGACCAATAACAACACCTTCAAACATCTGAATACGTTCCCGTGTACCTTCGACAACTTTTACATGTACACGAACCGTATCCCCTGGTGCGAAAACCGGAATGTCCGAACGAAGCTGTTCTTGTTCTAAAGCTTGAATAATGTTCATTTATATACTTCCTCCTTAGTCCAGACGTTCATGGCAAATGTTAACACTTACTCAGAGGACCGCCCAAATACTGCTATATTATATCATATAGTCTTACTCGTTTCAATTTCTTTTTTAATTTCCTGTAATTTTTTTTGATCTGCTGCACTAAGCTCTGCTTTTTTTAAAAGATCCGGCCGCTGCAATAGCGTAATACGCAACGCCTCATGATGGCGCCACTCACGAATCTTTGCATGATCACCTGAAAACAAAATCTCAGGAACATGCATATCATGATATTCTCGCGGTCTTGTATACTGTGGGAATTCGAGAAGTCCTTCATAAAATGAATCGGTTGCAGCTGACTCTGCCGAACCAAGGACTCCCGGCAGCATACGTGATACAGCATCTACAATAACCATTGCCGGAAGCTCGCCACCCGTAAGGACATAGTCCCCTAACGAAATCGCCTCATCAACAAGCTGGCTCGAGATACGTGCATCAAACCCTTCGTAGTGACCACAGATAAAAATAAGCTGATCGTAGTCTGCTAACTCTTTCGCCTTTTCCTGTGAAAACTGCTTACCGCTTGGACACATAAGTACAATTCGACGCCTAAAAAAATCAGTTTTCTCCTTAATATGCTGCACAGCCCGAAACATTGGTTCTGGTTTTAATACCATCCCACTGCCACCACCAAAAGGAGAATCATCGACCTGCTTGTGCTTGTCATAGGCAAAATCACGCGGATTCGTTATCTCAATATCAAGCAAACCTTTTTCGATTGCCCTTTTTGTAATACTTTCACCAAAAGGTCCAGCAAACATCTCAGGAAAAAGTGATATAATATCAATACGCATTTCTATTCCATCTCTTTCGGCAAAATTACCGACATTCTGCCTTCTGCAATATTAATCTCTTGTACTACTTTCTTAAGTGCTGGTATGAGCACTTGTTTTGCATTGCCTTTACTGCCAACAACATAAACATCATTACTGCCCGTCTTCAATACTTCCATGACTTTTCCCAGCAACAGACCATGTTCATCATAGACATCAAGCCCAATAATATCAAAGGTATAATATTCTCCGGCAGCAAGTGGTACCGCTTCAGCACGATCAATTTTGATAAGTCTGCCACTAAGCAGCATAACCTGTTCACGCGACGTATATTGCTTAAAACAAAGTAATATAAACTGCTTATTATCACGTACACTTGTGATATCGACAGAAATATCATCAATATAGACCTTTTGCAACGATTTAAATCGATCAGGGAAATCAGTCAAAGAAATAACGCGCACTTCACCCTTAAGACCATGAGGTGCACCAATTTTCCCAATGACAATAAATTCTTTATCTGTATGTTTAGCTGCGGAGTGCAATGATTTTTCCATCTTCCACCAATATTTCTACATTCATAAGTTCACGCATATCATCGCCCACTTTGACGTCAACGATACGTTCAAGTGTCCCTTGGACGATTTCTGCACCAATTTCCAGATGTTCTGTTTCTTCAATCTTCTGTTCCACCTGTTGCTTGAACTCAAACCGCTTTTGTTTTTCCATTTCAACTTGCTGACGAATACCCGCTACGCCCTGAATGTTTTCTTGTGCCTGCTGCCCTAAAACACGCTTTGCCTGAATATCAATCTGCTGAAGTTCAAGGTCAACTTTTTCAATATTACTTTTCATTTCTTCCAGCATATGTTTTTTCAAAGTTTCTGTAACTTTAGCCTTGATTGTTACCGGGCATTTCAATGATACACTATCCATAAATCTTCCTCTTTTCCAAAATCAATTTTCCTACGTATAAAGAAAATGCGGCACGTATCCCTTACTTGCATAATGGATCCATTGCCGCAGTTTTCAAATAATCTCAACAGTGACTTTTTTGTTTTCGCGGGTAGCCGCAGCCTTAACAACAGTGCGCATTGCTTTCGCAATACGACCCTGCTTACCAATGACTTTACCCATATCCTCCGACGCAACATGAAGCTCATATACCGTTGTATTGGCATCTTGCTTTTCCTCAACAACAACCTGCTCCGGATTATCTACTAATGATTTGGCGATAACTTCAACAATCTCTTTCATGCTGATGCCTCTTTCTTAGTTCTTTGCGCGTTTTGCTTCATCAAACTTAGCCATGATACCCTGTTTCTTTAATAAAGATTTAACAGTATCTGTAGGTTGAGCACCTTTGCTCATCCAGTCTAAAACCTTTGCTTCATCAACATTGACAATAGCAGGTTCCTTTGTTGAATCATAATTACCGACGATTTCGATAAAACGACCATCACGCGGGCAACGGGAATCAGCTACAACGATACGATAAAAAGGATTCTTTTTTGCACCCATACGGTTTAAACGAATTTTAACTGACATTTAAAAACTCACCTCCTTTAAATAGAATTTTATAAAATCATTGCATGAATGGCAATTTGAAACCACCCATACCTTTTTTACCTGGTTTCATATTTTTCATTTTTTTCATCATTTTTTTCATTTCAGAAAACTGCTTGATAAGCTTATTAACTTCCTGAACGCGCGTGCCGCTTCCCGTCGCAATACGCTTACGACGACTACCATTGATAATACTTACATCCGCACGTTCCTTTGCTGTCATCGCATATATAATAGCTTCAATATGCTTCATTTCTTTGCCATTCAAATCAACATCTGCACCATTGAGCTGCTTTTTCAGTCCACCCATTCCCGGAATCATGCCAATGATCTGTTCAAATGAACCAAGCTTTCTAACCTGCTGCATTTGCGACAGAAAATCGTCAAGCGTAAAAGAATCCTTACGCATTTTCTTTTCCATCTTTTTGGCTTCTTCCATATCAAAGGTAGACTGTGCTTTTTCAATAAGAGAAAGCATATCGCCCATTCCAAGGATTCGTGAAGCCATGCGATCTGGATAGAATGTTTCCAAGGGCTCCATTTTTTCGCCCATACCAACAAATTTAATTGGGCACCCTGTAACAGCCTTAACAGAAAGTGCTGCACCACCTCTGGCATCACCATCCATCTTTGTGAGAATAACACCATCGAGACCAAGATCTGCATTAAAGTTTTCTGCAACATTCACAGCATCCTGCCCCGTCATTGCATCAACAACAAGAAGAATTTCATGTGGCCTGACTTCTTTTTTAATAGATGTAAGTTCCTGCATAAGCACTTCATTTACATGCAAACGCCCTGCTGTATCGATGATAATAACATCATTCGCATGCGAATTCGCATAACTAACAGAACTCGTTGCTATCGTTATTGCATCCGTCCCTGCTTCCATAGAAAACACCGGAATATCCAATTGTTCGCCAAGCACTTGCAGCTGCTTTACAGCAGCTGGACGGTATATATCAGCTGCAACAAGCACTGGACGCTTGCCCTGTGCTTTAAGAGACAATCCCAGCTTTGCAGCCGAAGTCGTTTTACCCGCACCTTGCAGACCAACCATCATAACAATTGTTGGCGGTTTTGATGAGATATTAATACGACTTTGCGTTCCACCCATGAGATCTGTGAGTTCTTCATTTACAATCTTTATAACAACCTGCGCTGGTGTGAGTGCTTCAAGAACATCCTGACCAATCGCACGTTCTCTTACTTTTTTGACAAAATTCTTGACAACTTTAAAGTTCACATCGGCTTCAAGAAGTGCCATACGAACTTCACGCATTGCTTCATTAACATCATCTTCTGTAAGCTTACCATGTCCACGTAATTTCTTGAAAGTCTCTTGGAGACGATCTGCTAAACCTTCAAAAATCAAATTTATGCCTCCCTGACCTTACCAATGAGTTGGGAAAGCCGCTTTAATATTACATCCACAGTACCTGCATTATCTACTGTCTTTTCTGCTTCTATTTCATCATATATACATTGCAGCTCCACGCGTTCTTCCTTATAACGCGCCACAAGCCCAAGTTTAACTTCATAATCATTCATTGACTGTTCTGATCGATGGATGATATCATATACAGCTTGTCTGGATATGCCTAGTGCTTCACCAATCTCCGATAAAGAAAAATCCTCAAAAAGGTGCATTTCAAGACATCTCCGCTGTTTGTCAGTAAGCAGAGCACCATAAAAATCAAAAAGTGCTGATATTTGCAAAAGCTTTTCGAGCATGCATATCACCTATCCACACGTATTGCCAAGTAAATCTACTTGACTTTATAAGTATACAAAAGTTTTATATTGATGTCAAGTATTTTTACTTGTCGGAAAATAAAGCTTTGGCAAAATCCTCCGCGTTAAATGGACGAAGATCATCAATGCCTTCACCGACACCAATCCATTTTACCGGCATAGACAGCTCTGCCTTGATACCAACAACCACACCACCTTTTGCCGTACCATCAAGTTTCGTGAGTACAACACCTGAAATCGGTGCTGCCTTTGCAAAAAGATCTGCCTGGCTAATTGCATTCTGTCCGGTTGTCGCATCAAGAACAAGTAAGGTCTCATGTGGCGCTCCTGGTATTTCCCGTTGAATGACACGATTAATTTTTTTTAGTTCTTCCATAAGATTCTGCTTTGTCTGTAAACGTCCTGCAGTATCAATAATAAGCATATCGACACCACGTGCCTTTGCCGCTTTAACAGCATCAAAAGCAACTGCTGCCGGATCTGAACCTTCTTCATGCTTAATCACCGG
>DCFY01000060.1 GCA_002315155.1 Megamonas sp. UBA1792 | reverse complement strand
CGCGTCTCCAGAAGCCACAACTCTTCGTCCCACTCTGAAAGAGGAAGTCTGTTGGTAATCATCGATTTCACCTGAATTTTACCGCTCTTTAAAAGTGCAAGTGAATTTCTCCAGGATGTCGCATCATAAGCCATATGTCCAATGATGGAAATAGCTTTCATGGAAATATCATTGATGCAAAAATCAACCGGTTTGAAACCCATACCAACTCTAACAATTTCGCCGTTTGGTCTCACCATTTCAATCGCCTGCTTTAAAACAATATTTGCCCCTGCACAGTCAACTACAAGACCAATACCAAGTTTCCCACAGATTTCCTGGCAACGTGCTACTACATCTTCGGCTGAGCCGTTTACAACATGAGTCGCTCCTACTTTTTTAGCAATGTCAAAACGAACTTTTTTATCATCCTCCAGACCAACTACTACAATGTTGACAGCGCCCATAATTCTGGCAATCTGTACGGAGAACAAACCAAGTGGTCCTGTGCCAAAGATAACAACATCCTGGCCCGGCAGAAACTTTGTCCGTCTTGCAATTGCTGTATACGCATTACAAATCGGATCAAGAACAGCCGCTTCTTCATAAGAGATATTTTCAGGAATTTCCCATATTGAACGTTTGTGGATTCTTAAGATTTCACCTGGAATCTTACAATATTTTGTAAAACCACCACTCATACCATAACCAAGACCAAGATTTATTTTTTCAGAACACAATAAGAAATTTCCTGCTTCGCAGGCTGGACAAACGCCGCATACATGTCCTGTATTATCAGAAACAATTCTTTGACCAACTTTCCAGTCTTTCACATCTTTACCAACTTGAACAATCTCGCCGGAAAACTCATGACCTCTCACTGAATTGAATTCATTTGAACCATTTTCTACCTTATAATGCTTCATGTCTGCACCACAGATTGCAGCAGCTTTTACTTCAATGATGATGTCTTCATCACCACATACCGGTTCAGGAATATCTTCATATCTATAACCGCCAAAGGCAGTACCATATTTACACAATGCTTTCATTTTTAAATCTCCTTTTCTCCAGTTATCTTATTGCATGTTTCCCCATCATGATTTTTTAATGCTTAATCGATAAATTCACAGCCTGTATCACGGAGCATTTTGTCTACCCAGGTTCGATCCCACTTACCTGCTCGAATTTCTTTTATAAAAACAGCTTCCTTAGCGACAACTTCTTTCGCCTTAACCAAAAGTTCCTCTGCATCTTTCGGATCGATAACAACAACACTATCTGCATCACCAACCAGAATATCTCCCGGATTTATTACAATCCCACCGCAGGAAACTGGAACATTAATTTCTCCACAAGCATCTTTATAGGGACCTTTCGGCGTTATTCCTGCTGCATATACCGGAATGTCCATTTTGCTGACAGCATCTACATCGCGAATAGCACCATCAATAATCAATCCGGCAATACCACGTTCTTTCGCCCATGTAATCATCAATTCTCCGGTTATAGCATTCTCAATTCCCCCTTGCGCGGCAACAACAATAACATCACCAGGTTGTGCCATATCAAGAGCTTTATGCAGTAACAGATTATTGCCCGGCCTGGTTTTTATCGTAAAAGCCGTTCCAAGCAGCGGTGCCTTATTCATTGGTCTGATTTTTGCATCGATGCAGGCTAAACGATTCATATTATCTGCAATATTTGCTACCGGAATCCCGGCAAATCCTTCTACCAGTTCCCTTGATGGTCTGTTTATTTTACTGTAAATACGGTATCCAATATTTGTCATTCTATTTTATGCTCCTTTAATTTTTGTTATTTTAATGCTTCTTCAATCCGCTTTACTGCTTCCCGAAGATTTGCAAGGGATGTAGCATAGGTAAGACGGATACAGCCTTCTCCTGCAGTACCAAAGGCACTTCCCGGTGTTACTGCTACATGAGCACTATCCAGTAGATACTGTGCTAATTCAAAAGAACTCATACCTTTATAGTCAACCTTCGGGAAAAAGTAAAAGGCTCCCTCTGGCAATACGCACTGTACACCCGGAATACGATTCAAAGCTGCTGTAATTTCCCGCCGACGTTTATCATATTCATCAACCATAACATTGATGCACTCGTCTCCGCCCTCCAGTGCCGCGACACCTGCGACATTTGTAAAAGAAGCAGCGCAAGTAACTAAATGCTGCTGAACCTTTAACATTTCCTTTACAATTTTTTCCGGTCCGACTAAATAGCCCAAGCGCCAGCCCGTCATGGCATACGCTTTTGACATACCATTAATCACAATCGTTCGTTCTTTCATATCCGGCAAAGCGGCCAGCGATGTATGTGTACGTCCATCATAAATAATTTTTTCATATATATCATCTGTCAGCACCCATAAATTATACTTTTTCGCCATCCGTGCAATGCTGTCAAGTTCTGCGGCAGTTAATACTCTCCCAGTTGGATTACTAGGTGAATTTACAATGATTGCCTTCGTTTTTTTGCTCACATACTCTTCAATAATGTTATCCGTTATCGTAAAGTTATCTTCAAATTTTAATGGCACGCCAACCGGTATACCGCTAAGCAGCTGAACAATTGGACGATAGCTCACCCAGGCAGGTTCAAATATCAGAACTTCGTCTCCCGGTTCTACCAGTGCATTCAGTGCAATATATAGTGCTACCTTGCCACTCGCAGTCGCAATGATTTCTTTGTTTGAATCGTAGGTCAGCCCTTGTTCTCTCTGATACTTTTCGGCAATTGCTTTTCTGAGCTGCGGTGTACCCTTACTATCAACATAATGAGTAAATCCGCTTTTTATAGACTCAATGCCTGCCTCCTGTATATGCTGTGGAGTACCAAAATCAGGATCTCCGCTCCCCAGATTAATTACATTAACACCCTCTTGCTGTAGTTGGCGGGCGCGATCAGAAATTGCTACAGTCGATGAACCCTCTACTCCAAAAACAATACTTGAACATGGTTTTGTCATATATTCGCTCTCCTCATCATTGCGTTTTTATTAATTTAAACTTATTATGTTTTTTATTTACAACGCTTTGGCTAGTTTTAAGCCGCCAAATCGTTCCCGATATTTTTTTATAGCTTCTTCAACTGAAATTCGAGTAAATGTCACGCTATCTCCGGGTCTGATTTGAGCTGCAAGTTCCATATCTACGGAGGCAATAACTCCAATAATCGGATATCCTGCCGTTCCCCCCCGCCCTTTAAAGGTAATAATTGGATTGCCCGATGGAACAATCTGTATGGAGCCCACACATACACCTCGCGATATTACTTCAGTCGGTTGATGGCCTACAATCGGCGGCCCTTCCAAACGAATTCCAACATGATTACTATCCGGGCTGACCGTATAGGTTGATTGGTAAAATTGTTCCAAGTAATCTTTAAATATATCCATATTACAACCATCACATACTCTGATATTCCAGGGCGATCCATAGCTTGGCTTTGGTGATATTTCGGGATTTTTCAGCAGTAGCTGCTGCCCCTTATGAAGCGTATCACCAATCCTTCCTATCGTATCCATGGCACAACTTCCAAGTATCATTGGAGCCTCAATGCCTCCACCAACTGCAA
>DCFY01000099.1:9141-29668 GCA_002315155.1 Megamonas sp. UBA1792 | reverse complement strand
ATTTTTTCGTGTTCATTGCTCATAATGGAATTTACCCTCCTACTATTTCTTCATTGTTCCTGTTTCTATAAACCTTTCATGCCATGACAACGCTTCTTTGATGATATGCGGTGTATGTGCATGCTTTGTAACTTCTTCTGCTCTTTCCAGATAATCTAAAAGCATTGGCTTGTAATCTGGATGAACACAGTTGTTGATAATGACACGCGCACGTTCGCGCGGTGCAAGACCACGGACATCAGCGATACCCTGTTCTGTACAAATAATATCAACGTCGTGTTCCGTATGATCGACATGTGAACACATTGGTACAATAGATGAAATAAGACCATCCTTTGCCGTCGATGTTGTAAAGAAACATGAGAGGTATGCATTACGAGCAAAATCACCCGAGCCGCCAATCCCATTCATCATTTTCGTCCCCATGATATGTGTCGAATTTACATTACCATAAATATCACATTCGATAGCTGTATTCATAGCAATAACACCAATACGACGCGCTACTTCAGGACTATTTGCTACTTCCTGCGGACGAAGCATAATATGTTTACGATATTCTTTTATATTTTTATAAAAACGTTCCAGTCCATCTGGTGATGGTGATAAAGCAGTGCCTGACGCAAACGTAAGCTTACCAGCATCGATAAGGTCAAACATACCATCCTGAATAACTTCAGTATAAACAGAAAGATCTTTTAAATCTGAGTCAACAAAGCCACCAATTACAGCATTTGCTACGTTACCAACACCCGACTGAAGCGGCAATAAATTTTTCGGAAAATGACCTTTTTTGACTTCTTCATGAAGAAACTCAACAAAGAAGTGTGACATTTTTTTTGCATTATCATCCGTTGCACCAAATGCACGCGTATGATCCTTAATATCACAAGGAACTATGTACTTGATTTTATCCGGGGTACATGGAATGTAGGTCGTACCAATACGATCATTTGCTTTAACAACCGGAATTGGCAAGCGATGCGGCGGATCAAGCGGAACATATACATCATGCATTCCTTCGAGTTCAAGCGGCTGCGTTGTATTAACTTCAACGATAACTACATCAGCAGACTGTACATACGATGCAGAATTGCCCAACGAAGTCGTCGGAATAATATTGCCTTCTTCTGTAATTGCACAAGCTTCGACAATAGCTACATCAATTTTTCCACCCATAAAGCCGTAGCGGGCAAACTGTGCGGATTCGCTAAGATGAAGATCACAGTAATCAACTTCTCCGCTATTGATTTCAGCACGAAGTGTTTTGTTTGTCTGATATGGCATACGTTTTTTAATCCCATGAACCGCAGCAAGTGCACCATCCAGTTCCTGGCCCGTAGAGGCACCTGTCCATAAATTAATCTTAAATGGTTCCTTTTTCATGCGTTCAGCAAGAGCCAAAGGAACTGCTTTTGGATACCCGGATGGGGTAAATCCGCTTGTACCAATGTTCATATTAGGCTTGATAAAAGCGGCAGCTTCTTCAGCACTAACGATCTTTGCCTGCAACGCTTTATTGCGTACACGATCAAGAATATCGATCATTGATAAAATCCTCCCTCATTAGGCCAAAACAATTGACCTTTAGTCTTTTTGGGATGTTTACACGTAAAACAATCCAGAACTATTCAACACTCGCCACAACTATAACTTACATTTATTAAAAGAGTGTCTTATAATTAAAGATTATCATAACACAATGTATCACTTATATCCCATTGACAAGCATACCACTACAAAGAAAAGCCGTCAAGATAGATAGGTCTTATTCTTGACGGCTTTTTTACCTCATTTGTGAAAATAAGTTCAAAGTATATTTGATTTTATTGAACTCGCACGATTTTAAAAATTTTATAATAATATTTTTGTTTTTTTCTCGTGAATTTTTGTTATTTTCTTGTAATATGATAAGACAAACTACTAAGTCCAACGGATAAATCCTCATTTACAATATGCATCGACTGCGGCACCTTCATTTTAATTGGTGCAAAGTTCCAAATCCCTCGTATACCGGCTTCAACAAATCGATCCGCAACTCCCTGCGCAAACGCTGCGGGTACTGCTATAATACCAATCTGAATATTGCGTTGCTTAATGATCGTATCGAGCTGTGAAATATCCTCTACCTTTACATGATTGACTGTTGCGCCAATAACATTTGGGTCCTGATCAAAAAGAGCTACCAGATTAAAGCCAAGTGTCACAAAGTTCTGATAGTTTGCAAGTGCTGCACCAAGATGCCCGATGCCGACGACAGCAATATTCCAGTGGTTATCAAGTCCAAGGATTTCACCAACATTACGCTTGAGCTCATTAACATAATAGCCTACACCTTTCTTGCCAAACTGTCCAAAGGACGCAAGATCCTTACGAATCTGCTCCGGCGTAATACTCAGGCGGCGTCCAAGCTCATCCGAAGATATGATATCGATGCCCTCATCCTGTGCCAGTCTGAGTGTACGAAAATAAAGCGGCAGCCGATCAATCGTTGCCTTGGAAATTATAATTTGATCTTTCACCTTAAAATCCTCCATTTTCATTAAAACAGGAAATCATCTCCCTGTTATCGTTTAATTTACTCTTAATCCACCATATTTTTTTCAATAAGTACAATCATCGCAGCAATGAGCCAGAACAACATTGACGACGGAATGTTAAAAAGCACATAATCCGTAAGGCCATTAAACGCAATGGATAGCACTGCCAATCCAAGCCCTAGAAGAAGTCCATTTAAAAAAGCGGATTCGCGCAGATACCGCGATGACAGTGCCAGCCACATCGTCCCAAAGAAATACCAGAAAAATCCCGCCGCACCAACAAGTCCGATCTCTGCTGCATAATTCAGATACATGTTGTGCGCATGTACAATTCGTACAGCAGCATCATTAATATAGAAATCATACTCCGGGTAAACCATCCAATAAGCCCCCCAGCCAATTCCCAGCAATGGATGGTCTATAATCATTGCGATTGTGCTTTCCCACAATGCCAGCCGCATCTCCGATGATGTATCAATCTTGGTAAATACCGCTGCAAGTCGCTCCGCCAGTGTTGTATCAACAAGAAGCACTACTGTCCCAAAAGCGATGCATCCAAACAAAATACGCCGATCCTTAAACAGACCATATCCAGCCAACACGATTGCAATGGACAAACATGCCCCCCGCGCATATGTCATCACCAAACAAATCGCCAGCAGAATAAACCCTCCGGCAAGGATACAGCGTGCCCGTTTCTGCTTCATCATAACAAAAAGACCAAATACGATGCATAAGGCAATATCAAGATAACCCGCGAGAATATTCGGATTCACCCATGTAGAAAAAATACGTGTCTTAAGCGCAGGAAACGCATTACCATCCACCCACTTCATCGTGCTAATATCAACACCAAAGATGTACTGATAAAAGCCGTATAAAACAACAACAACTGCCGAGGCTCCTAATGCACAAGACATTTTTTTTATCTGTTTTACAGTTGTTACATTTTGTACAACAAGTACATATGTCAGCACATACCGACCGGCAAGATTATAAAAATTATAAAAACTGAAGCCAGGGTCCGGTGACATTGGCACTGAAAGTATACCAAAAAGAAGAAAAAGTCCGATTGGTATATCAAACAATGTGCGACGAAACCTAACCCCATGCAGGATGCATATCTTTGCAATATAGAACAGCATACCGGCAAGCAAAGCTGCTGTCGCGATCATCGGCTCCAATGCCAAAAAGAATATCATCGCCAGGATTGCATAGAAAATCCAATGGTCAAGTATTATCGTTATTCTTTTTTGTTTAAATATATTCACACTCTCACCTTTTTAAATCATTTTCCACAATAAAAACAAAGGGAAACCTTATCCATCACAGATATTATAGAACATTCTACCCGGATAGCTGGTTTCCCTTTTTTCCTTTACTGTTTTTTATTCAGCACCATTTGACGTAGTCCTCCGACAAGGTAAAGCGAACCAGCCGCACAAAGAATTCTTTCCTTATTTGCCAGCTCCAATGAACGTTCCAGTGCCTCCTGCGGATCTTTATGGACTTCAATATGCTGTGTTTTTATTTTACGCGCAACCGCGTCCGGATCCGACGCCCGGTTCGATTGCGGCACAGTTACAATAACTGTATCGTTCGGTCGCAAAAGTTCTTCCAGCATGGTGTCAATATCTTTATCTTTAAGAATCCCCAAAAGAATGACACGTTCCCTTGCCGGAAAATACACATCAAGATTGCGGCGCAGCACTTTCATACCAGCAGGATTATGTGCACCATCAATAATGATGTCCTGACCATCAAGATTGATTTTTTCAAAACGCCCCGGCCAAACTGTAAGTTCCAAAGCCCGGGCTATACTCTCCATCGTAATTCGCTCTTCCATATTGTGGATGACATGCGCTGTCATAATCGCCAAAGCACTGTTTTCAATTTGATGTTCACCGAGCATCTGCAATGCATACTCCTGTTTCGCAACACCCAGAAGTTCTGAAGTAAACTCCAAATGCTGCATACTGCCATCAAAAGATATAAATGAAGAAGCAAAGTCTTCACCCGCAACGAAGATATCCGCATTTTTTTCATGTGCTGCTGCCTGTAGTATCATAAGTGCAGTGCCCTGTGCTGCTGTAACAACAGGAATTCCATCTTTTATAATACCTGCTTTATGGTGTGCGATACCTTCCAGTGTACCACCGCAGCGATCCGCATGCTCAAAGGTCACATTCGTAATTACAGATGCTTCCGGCATGATAACGTTCGTTGAATCAAGCAAGCCGCCAAGACCTACCTCAATGACGGCATACTCTACATGCTTCACTGCAAAGTAAAAAAACGCCATTGCTGTGAGTACTTCAAACTGTGTCGGACTTTCCTCGCCCTCAGCAATCATCTGATCGACAAAAGTCTTTACCGCACCAATGCAATCAGCAAAATCTTCCTCACTGATTGGCTGCCCATCAACCTGCATGCGCTCCGTATATGATACGAGATGTGGTGATATATAGAGTCCCGTCCGAATTTCTGAATGTGTAAATATCCCCGCCAGCATAACAGAAGTCGATCCCTTACCATTTGTACCTGTAATATGGATCGTCTTATAGCGGTGCTGCGGCTCATCAAGCAGTTCCAAAAGCCGCGTAATACGTACCAGACCAAGCTTACAACCAAATTTATTCAAGCCTTCCAGATAATCCAAAGATTCCTGATAATTCATTCTTTCAAGTCCTTTACAAGGCAGCCAGATACGTCAAACGTTCCTGTACCGCTACGCGCTTTTCTTCAAAGCTCTTTTGTTTTTCGCGTTCTCTTTCTACGACATCTGCCGGAGCTTTTGACATAAACCCTGCATTGCTGAGCTTATCTGTTACCCGTTTGATTTCCTTATCAAGATTTTCAAGCTCTTTATTTAACCGGGCACTTTCCTTTTCAACATCAATGAGTCCCTTAAGCGGCAGATAAATTTCTACGCCATTTATAACTGCTGCCATAGCATTTTCCGGTTTAGCGGCATCTTCAGCCAATACAGTTATCGGTTGTGCTGCTGCAAGAACAGTAAGGTAGTTCTCATTCTCCGCAAAAACATTACGCAGCCTTTCATCCGTAAAGAGCAGAATAACTTCGCTCTTTCTGCCTGGTGCTGCACTGACTTCCGCACGCATATTCCGTATGGCCTTGATCGTTTCCATAATTGCCGTCATGTCATTTTCCGCTTCATCACTAAATTTTGATGTTTCATCTGCCGGCCATTCAGACACCATAATGCTTTTACCTTCATGCGGAATATGCTGCCAGATTTCTTCCGTAATAAACGGCATAAACGGATGCAGCAGGCGCAGCGTATGTTCAAGTACATAGCCGAGTACATATTGTGCCGTCTGACGTGGACATACGTTTTCTCTATCATAGAGACGTGCCTTCGAAAGCTCAATATACCAATCGCAAAATTCATTCCAGATAAATTCATAGATGGTACGGCCAGCTTCACCCAGCTCAAAATTTTCCAGATTATTTGTTACAGATTCTACAGTATGGGCATAGCGGCTCAGTACCCAGCGATCTGCTAACGTATAGAATTCCGTTGTCGGCACAAAGCTCTTATCGAAACCTTCGAGGTTCATAAGCATAAAACGTGATGCATTCCAAAGCTTATTCGCAAAGTTACGTGTTGACTCAACACGTTCCCAGTAAAAACGCATATCGTTCCCCGGTGTATTACCGGTAATAAGCATAAAACGAAGCGTATCCGCGCCATACTTCTCAACAACTTCAACCGGATCGATACCATTACCAAGAGACTTACTCATCTTACGTCCCTGCGAATCGCGAACAAGACCATGGATAAATACATGCCTGAAAGGAATATCTTTCCCAAATTCCAACCCCATCATAGCCATGCGGGCAACCCAGAAAAAGATGATGTCATAGCCTGTGACAAGCGTGCTCGTCGGATAGAACTGCTTAAACTCTTCTGTCTCATCCGGCCAGCCCATTGTCTCAAAAGGCCATAGTCCAGAGCTAAACCATGTATCAAGTACATCCTCATCGCGACGCAAGTGGCTGCTATTACAAGTCGGACATGTATCAACATCATCGCGTGAAACGATTGTTTTACCACAGTCCTCACAGTACCACGCCGGAATACGATGTCCCCACCATAATTGACGTGAAATGCACCAATCACGAATGTTTTCCAACCAATTGCAATAGATCTTTGTAAAACGTGCCGGTACAAACTGAATTTGACCACTCTTTACAGCTTCGATTGCCGGCTTTGCCAAAGATTCCATTTTGACAAACCACTGTTTTGACACAAGGGGTTCTACTGTCGTGTGACACCGTGAGCAATGACCTACAGCATGTTCGTGTTCTTCAACCTTGACAAGAATCCCTGCTTCTTTTAGTTCCTCAACAAGTTTCTTGCGACATTCGTAGCGATCCATAGCAGCATATTTACCAGTGCTCTTTGCCATTGTCCCATCATTTTCGATGACTTTAATCTGCTCAAGATTATGACGCTGACCCATTTCAAAATCGTTCGGATCATGTGCCGGTGTGACCTTGACAGCCCCTGTCCCAAACTTCGGATCAACATAGGAATCAGCAAACAGTGGAATACGACGATTCACGATTGGCAGAATAAGCATCTTTCCAACAAGCGACTTATAGCGTTCATCCTCAGGATGGACAGCGACACCGGTATCACCAAACATTGTTTCCGGACGTGTCGTTGCAATCTGCACATATTCATTCGTTCCTTCGACCTTATAGCGAAGATGCCAGAGACTGCCAACTTCATTTTCATGATCAACCTCAATATCACTAAGTGCCGTATTACAACGCGGACACCAGTTCGTAATACGCGTTCCCTGATAAATAAGACCTTTTTCATAGAGACGGACAAACACTTCGCGCACAGCTTTTGAACAGCCTTCATCCATCGTAAAGCGCTCACGCTCCCAATCACAGGAAGCGCCGAGAGTCCTCAGCTGATACATGATACGGCTGCCGAACTTTTCCTTCCATTCCCAGACACGTTCCAAAAACTTCTCACGGCCAAGATCATAGCGTGTCTTACCTTCCTTGCGCAGAGCTTCCTCTACCTTTGCCTGCGTAGCAATACCCGCATGGTCACAGCCTGGCATCCAAAGTGTATTATACCCCTGCATACGACGCCAGCGAATGAGTATATCCTGCAATGTATTATCCATTGCATGTCCCATATGAAGCTGCCCTGTTACATTCGGAGGTGGAATAACAATACTGTATGGCTTTTTGCTTTTATCAACTTCGGCATGAAAAAGATTGTTTTCTTCCCAGTATTCATACCATTTCTTTTCAAAAGTTTTTGGATCATAGACCTTTGGAATATTGCTCTCTTCCATCAAAAATCCCCCTTACGTTGTTTTCATAAACTTTTATAAACAAAAAATCTCCTTCATCCCAAAGGACGAAAGAGATTACTTTCGTGGTACCACCTAAATTTTCCCACAAAAACGGGACTCACTGCCATAACGCTGCACATGCGGCTAGACTTACTCCTACTTCAGCCTAGCGGCTCCAAAGCTACCTTCCGCAAAATCAGCAGAGAAATCTCCCAGCCATGGATTTCCTCTCTAAGCCACTGTCATCTGCGTACTCTCTTTTTCATTGCCTTTATCTTTAAACAAAAACCCCCACACATGTGGAGGTCATCTTATTAAGTTGGTGCGGATGAAAGGACTTGAACCTTCACGTCATGGACACCAGATCCTAAGTCTGGCGCGTCTGCCAATTCCGCCACATCCGCATAACTGATTCATTAATCAGCTTTTATATAGTATCATACATACTGCTGCTCTGTCAATCACCATTTTTTTCATCTTCCGTTAATAATGTTTCAAGCCGTGCAACGTTAAGATCTTTTTCAGAATAAAGTATAATCCCATGAGCTGCAAGAATCGCTGCACATATACCGTTGCCTTTTACCTTTTTACCAGTAAAAGAACCATCATAGATATCATGCACACCGCAGGATGGGCTGCTTTCTTTGAGAATTGCATATTTCACATTGTAGGCACTTGCAATCTTCAGCACTTTATCCGCACCATTGTAAAAAAACCTCGTAACTTCCTGTCCTTCATTGTTCTTTACAATTGCCTTACCAGTAAGAATTTTTTTATTCGTCCGCCTGACAATCTCCGCCGGTGGATGCGGCACAGGCATCTGCCCAAAGCATTCTGGACAGATTGCAATGAATCGGCCACGTTTATTATATCTTAGCAAAAGCTCATTTGGGTTTGAGCCTCCATCATATTTTGTCTTATGACCCAAAAGACATGCACTTACCAAAATCATTTACTTACTCGCTTCCTTAACATTTAAAAGGCTTTACTTTTACTCCGATTACTTCAACCAGCGAAGCAAAATCATCTATATGCAGTTTTTTTCCGGCAAAAAGTGGAATCGCTGCACACGTCCGTGCATCGTCAAGTGCATTGTGGTGATTAAAATCAATATGCAAATGACTGCCCACGGTATCCAGCTTATGATTTTCAAAATCCGGCCAAACTTTACGAGCTATGCTAACCGTGCAGCAATGAGAAAACATTGGTGCTGCTAAATGATTTTCATTCAGCGAATATTTCAGGACACTCATATCAAACTGCGCATTATGCGCAATGACGATCCGATTCTCCAAACGCTTCTTGAGCTCCGGCCAAACATCAACAAAAGTCGGCTTATCTCTTACATCCGCTGGTGTGATTCCATGAACCTGAATATTAAAATAATTAAACTTCATATTCGGTGGCTTTATAAGTGCATAGTAAGAATCATAAACCTTACCATCCTTAACTTCAACGACGGCAACACTGCAAGCAGAATTACGACTGCTATTTGCCGTTTCAAAATCGATTGCTGCAAAATTCATCATAGTCATTTATTCCTTCTTGTAACATAAACTTATTTCACTGTATCAGAAAATAAAAGCAGAAGGCATAATTGCCCTCTGCTTTTATCATAGCTTAATTTCTATCATTCGTCCAGTCTAAGAAAGATAAAATCCCCTCAACCGCGTTTTTTCCTAAGATATTCATCAATTGCTGCGGCTGCTTTTTTCCCAGCACCCATGGCAAGAATAACTGTTGCTGCTCCTGTTACAATGTCACCGCCAGCAAATACTCCCGGCTTCGTTGTTGCCCCCGTTTCATCATCAGCAATGATATTGCCATGCTTCGTAGTATCCATCCCCGGAGTCGTCGATGCAACAATCGGATTTGGCCCCTGTCCAATCGCGACAATGACCGTATCTACCTCGATATTAAATTCTGAGCCAGAAACTTCAATTGGACGGCGACGACCGGAAGCATCCGGTGCACCAAGTTCCATCTTAACACAGCGAAGTTGTTTAACCCAGCCCTGATCATCGCCGAGCACTTCAACCGGATTATTCAGTAGACGAAAGTCAATACCTTCCTCTTTAGCATGGTGGACTTCTTCACGGCGAGCCGGAAGCTCCTCTTCACCACGGCGATAAACAATGTAGACATGTTCCGCACCAAGGCGCAGTGACGTGCGTGCTGAGTCCATAGCAACATTTCCGCCACCAATGACAGCGACGTTTTTACCAACACGAATCGGCGTTGCATGCTTTGGGAATTCATAAGCTTTCATGAGATTACAACGCGTAAGAAATTCATTTGCCGAGTATACACCGTTAAGGTTCTCTCCCGGAATATTCATGAAGCGCGGCAGGCCAGCACCCGTTGCAACAAACACAGCACCAAAGCCTTCTTCTTTCATAAGTTCATCTACAGTAAAAAGCTTACCCGCAACTGAATTGACCTCAATATCAACACCAATTTTTTTAAGATTATCGATTTCAGCTTTAACAATTTTGTCCTTTGGTAATCTGAATTCAGGAATACCATAGGAAAGTACACCACCAGCAGTATGAAGTGCTTCAAATATTGTAACCTTATAGCCTTTCTTTGAAAGCTCCCCTGCGGCAGAAAGTCCGGCAGGACCTGCTCCGATGATAGCAACCTTCTGCGCATCTTTTGCGTAAACAATTGGCTTGGTTTCTCCACCCTTTGCCATACTGTAGTCAGCTGCGAAGCGTTCGAGACGACCAATGCCAACAGATTCGCCGCGTTTTGCAAGAACGCAGTACTTTTCACACTGATTTTCCTGTGGGCATACACGTCCACAAACTGCTGGTAAAGCATTTGCTTCTTTAATTTTATCAATTGCACCGTCAAAATCACGATCTTTGATTTTCGCAATGAATGCTGGAATATCAACCTGTACCGGGCAGCCTTGCCGACACTGCGGTACCTTGCAGTTCAGACAGCGATTTGCTTCTGCTACAGCGGTTTCTTCATCATAGCCAAGTGCAACTTCATCAAAGTTCCTTGCACGGACCTTTGGATCTTGTTCCGGCATTTTATGTTTTTC
Source organism: Megamonas sp. UBA1792 (assembly GCA_002315155.1). The sequence goes on along the minus strand of DCFY01000099.1, from coordinate 18,731 downwards.
AAGTGAGAGTGCCATTATTTATCCACCTTCCCAAGCCCAATATGGCAAACATGATTTTTTGCCTCTGCCTCTACATCTTTGTACATACGCTGACGTGACATAAGACCTTTAAAATCGACTTTATGACCATCAAATTCCGGTCCATCAACACAGGCAAACTTCGTTTCATCGCCTACCTGCACACGACAGCCACCACACATGCCAGTACCATCGACCATGATTGGATTAAGGCTTACTACCGTATATATACCATAAGGGCGTGTTGCTTCAACAACGCTGCGCATCATTACAACCGGACCAATCGCAACAACCTCATCAATCTTCGTTCCACGGTCAATAATTTGCTGCAGTGCCGTCGTAACAAATCCTTTTATTCCATAAGAACCATCATCTGTTGTGATAAGCACTTCATCATTTACAGCTTTCATTTCATCTTCAAGAATAAGGATATCCTTCGACTTTGCTCCCATAATTGATATAACCGTATTGCCAGCCTCCTTCATGCCGCGAGCAATCGGATAGACTGGCGCAACACCAATACCGCCGCCAATACAGACAACTGTCTTTTTACCAGATTCAATATGCGATTTTTTACCGAGTGGCCCCACAAAATCAAGAATGGAATCTCCTTCATTCATTTCACCAAGAAGCTGTGTCGACGCTCCTACCTCTTGAAAAATAATCGTAATTGTTCCCTTTTCACGATTGAAATCAGCAATCGTAAGCGGTATACGTTCACCTTCTTCATCGACACGCAGAATGATAAATTGTCCTGGTTCTGCCTTTTTAGCAATACGAGGTGCTTCGACATCCATCAAAATAACACCTGGTGACAATACCTGCTTTTTTAAAATTTTAAACATAGGTCACTCTCCCCTTAGATCATATTGAACACACACATATAGTACAATAAAAATTTGTCCGATGATGTGATCTATTTGCCAAAAACACCGCTCAGATAAGCTATAAGATTTGTTTTTATCGGCATTAGATAGATACTCGCATCACACATCCTGACAAACTCCAGTACACGCTTTGAAAAATCAATATTCCAATCAAGCGTCGGCGCAAATCCTTTCGGGAATACCACATTATTCTTCATTTCCCAATAGCTTTGCGAGCGCGCGGACATAACCGGTGAAACCCCCCAGTAAACTTCCAAACCATCAAGCATTTCTGCGTACATTTCCACATACCGCATATCAAAGAACGGCTGCGTGAAAAATCCTGCAGCTCCAGCCTGGAGCTTGCGACGAATCCTATATTCCTCTTGCCGCATACTGCCACGATATTGATCGATACCTGCATACACACGAATACCAGGCAATTCCTCATGAAATTTACGAATGACATCGGTCGTTACCGTTGGGTAAACCGTATGGTTCATATCTTGTGGTGGATCGCCTTTTACGACAAGAACCTCTTTTATTTTATGCTCAACAAGATACTTTGCCATAGAAAGCGGCCTGTCAAGGTCAATATCGATCGCTCTTATATGCGGCATCGCCGCCGAATACGACTCCTGCGCAATCGCCGCCCCCTCCCAACTATGTACATCATAGCGAAGGAGTTCCGGCACATTAATAATATCGATACAATCAAAATTCTCATGCAAAATCTGCAGTTCTTCTCTTATTGCTTCCTCACTGCGAGGAACAAGTTCAACAGATATTCTTTTCATAAAGGCCTCCTTTGTACATCCTTTTATAACGCCATTAGTATATATTGTATACAAAAATTTTCCTCATTACAAGCAGGCACACAGAATTTTTCCAGAAGCACATCCCTGCTTTATTTTTCCCGTCCTTCTGTTTCTTATTTTATTCGGTTTGTTCGCATTTGGCAAGCTTTTTTGTAAAGCCCTTTCATAAATACTATGAATGATATAATAGGATTTTTTTCACATATTATTTATAGTAAAACAACAAAACGATTGCTTGTTTTCATAACTAATCCTTTATATTATCTACATTTATTATTACTATGTAATATTTTCAGAATATTTCGCAAACATTGCACATGATAAAGCTGTAACAAACATAGCGGTTACAAGACTTTATAAGCTCACGCTTACATCTTTTCTTTTATACACTTATCCGCCCATTGTATATACGCCTTTATAAAATTTAGTATTTTTTTATTTATAACATTATATTTTATATCATATCAAAAAAATATATACCATCTGTCTTCATAGTCATATAATATAGTATTATACTATACATTCTTCTTAATTTAAAAATTAATTTTTTGCATAACCCATAAAAAATGAAAGTGCTGCTTTTATGTAGCACTTTCATTTAATCTTCTCCACACTTATATCAGAACAAGCCTGTAATCTTTCCGTCTTTAGCAATATCCATCTTTTCTGCGGCCGGATGTTTTGGCAGTCCCGGCATCGTAAGAATGTTGCCCGTCAAGACGACAATAAACCCGGCACCAGCCGATACTGTTATTTCTTTTACTGTAATGCGAAAATTCTTCGGACGACCAAGCTTTGATGCATCATCACTTAACGAGTACTGCGTCTTCGCTATACAGATCGGCATCCTGTCAAAGCCAAGTTTTTCAATTTCTCTGAGCTGTTTCTTTGCCGAAGCTGTAAAATCGACACCATCAGCACCATAAATTTCCCGTGCAACTGTATTGATTTTATCGACAATTGCAGCATCTGTTTCATAGATAAATTTAAAATCACTTGGCTGTTCCGTTGCTGCAAGCACTTTATTAGCAAGTGCTATGCCACCTGCCCCACCCTTTTCCCACACTTCCGACAAAGCCACTTCAGCACCAAGTTCCTTGCATTTTTCTGCAACAAAATCGAGTTCTTCTCTTGTATCTGTTGGAAATTCGTTGATCGCAACAACTGTCGGCAGACCAAATTTATGTATATTTTCAATATGCTTCGTGAGATTATCAAGACCAGCCTCAAGTGCCTGCATATCTTTTTTGGTAAGTTCCTGTTTTGCCATACCACCATGCATTTTAAGAGCGCGAACCGTTGCGACAATAACAACAGCATCCGGGTGGATACCAGCAAATCGACATTTGATATCGAGAAACTTTTCGGCACCAAGATCCGCACCAAAGCCAGCTTCTGTGACGACAACATCTGCAAACTTCAAGGCAAACTTCGTTGCCATAATGCTGTTACAGCCATGCGCAATATTCGCAAAAGGCCCGCCATGGATAAACGCCGGAGTCCCTTCGAGTGTCTGCACAAGATTTGGTTTAATTGCATCCTTAAAGAGCAACGTCAATGCCCCTGTAACCTTGAGCTCAGCAGCATGAACCGGTCGACCATCACGCGTGTACGCAACGACAATTTTCCCGAGACGTTCCTTCATATCCTCAAGATCTTTTGCAAGGCAGAGAATTGCCATCATTTCCGAGGCAACCGTGATATCAAAACCCGATTCACGTGGTACGCCATGTGCCTTCCCCCCCATACCACAAACAATATGTCGAAGCGCCCGATCATTAAGATCAAGAACACGCTTCCATGTGATATGGCGTACATCAATATCAAGTTCATTTCCTTGCTGCAAATGATTGTCGAGGACCGCTGCTAAAAGATTATGTGCTGTTGTAATTGCATGAAAATCACCCGTAAAATGCAGATTTATATCTTCCATCGGTACAACCTGCGCATACCCTCCGCCTGCAGCGCCGCCCTTGAGTCCAAAGCAAGGTCCAAGTGATGGTTCCCGTAGTGCAACGGCCGTTTTGTGTCCCAACTTATGCAAAGCATCCGCAAGACCGACGCTTGTCGTCGTTTTTCCTTCACCAGCTGGTGTTGGGTTGATTGCCGTCACAAGTATAAGCTTACCATTTGAACGGTTTTTCACCTTTTCCCAAGCCTCAAGAGAAACCTTTGCCTTATATTTCCCGTAGAGCTCCAGCTCATCCTCAGAAATATTCAGTTTTTCTGCAATTTCACGAATTGGGCGGATAACCGCTTCCTGTGCAATTTCTACATCACTCTTCATCTTATTGCCTCCTAAAAATATCATAAATAAAATGTTCTGCCAAAAACTTTATTCATTTTTCCCTTAAAATATCACTCTGCATTAAAAATCATACAGTTATTTTCCACGAGTTAGTAACTGCAGCTGCATTTCAGCTGCAGTTACTGTGTTTTGCAAAAGCACCGCAATAGTCAGCAGACCTACACCACCTGGCACCGGTGTAATCGCTCCGGCAACCTCTTTGACCGCCTCGAAGTCCACATCACCCACAAGCTTCTTCGGGGCAATGCGATTGATACCGACATCTATGACCGTTGCCCCCGGTTTTACCATGTCCGCTGTAACAAAATGCGGCCTGCCAATTGCGGCCACAAGGATATCTGCCTGACGCGTGATCTCTGCAAGATTCCTTGTATGTGAATGACAAATCGCAACCGTTGCATTTCGGGCAAGCAAAAGATGCAGCATCGGCTTACCGACGATATTGCTGCGGCCAATAATAACCGCATTCTTACCATCCATATCAATTCCCGCAAGTTCCATCATGCGAATACACCCAAACGGTGTACAAGGCACGAGCGCTTTTTGCCCCGTTACAAGTTTACCAACATTCATTGGATGAAACCCATCCACATCCTTTTTCGGATCAATACGATCAAGAATTTCCATTTCATACGTATGGATCTGAGCCGGAAGCGGCAACTGTACGAGTATACCATGGATTTTCTTACTGGCATTAAGTTCATCGATCTTCGCAAGAAGTTCTTCTTTTGTCGTTGTTTCCAGCATTTCAATGACTTCTGAATAGATACCCAGTTCTTCGCAGGAACGATGTTTATTACGTACATACACCTTAGATGCCGGATTTTCACCGACAATAATAACAGCCAGTCCCGGTACTACTCGAAACTTTTTCTGCAACACTTCTACACGTTTTTTTACCTCTGCCTTAATCTCGGCAGCAAAAAGCTTTCCTTCCAGTAATCTTGCTGTCATAGCTTCACCTCATTTTTTATATTTAACTTATTTAGCATAAAGACTAATTCCCGTAAAAATAAAAATGACTACAGATACAATACCATTACGCATAAAATATACCTGTGTCACACGGCTAAAATCTACTGCTGATACGATACTATGCTGATAAATCAGCGTCAGTATCGCGATCAGCACTCCAATATAATATAGCCATGAAAGCTGCATGAGCAGTCCAACGACGACAAAGCAGCAAATACTAATGAAATGAAGTCCTCTAGTTATTTTGAGTGCTCCAGCAGCTGTATACTTCGTTGCTAATGAATGAAGACCATGCATCTTATCAAAATCCTCATCCTGACAGCCATAGACAGCATCAAAGGCCCCAATCCATAGGCACACCGCCATGCAAAGGACAACAACTGGCAAACCAACATCACCACGCACAGCCACCCAGCCACCGGCTGGTGCCATCGAAAGTGCCAGTCCCAGTACAAAATGGCAGTACGAAGTAACACGTTTCATATACGGGTAGATAATAAAAGGAAGTGCCGCCAATGGTAATAATTTGATGCAAATCGGCTGTAACTGTAACACCGCAAAAACAAACACCAGCATGCTCACTATAATAAGCAGTTTTGCTTCCCAAGGCTTGACTTCACCTGTTACCATTGGACGTTTTTTAAGACGCGGATGTACCTTATCGTATTTCAAATCGATAAGATTATCAAGTGCCATTGCGGCACTACGCGCTCCCACCATCGTTATCGTAATCCAAAAAAGATCATGATAGGACGGTATCCCCCCAGCCGCAAGAAAAGCACCCATATAGGCAAAAGGCAGGGCGAATATCATATGATGCAAAGCAATATTATTGATATGTGCTCCTAGTTTACTCAAGACCAAGTTCCTTCCATTTTTTATCTACCTGTATCTTAATATCATCATTCATCGTGATTTCATCCGGCCATTCGCGGGTATGACCTTCTTCCGGCCATGACTTCGTCGCATCAATACCAACCTTCGTACCCCATTTGGGCATTGGCGAAGAATGATCAAGTACATCAAGGGGTCCGTCAACCATAACAAAATCTTGTTTAGCATCAATATTGTTATAGACACGCCACCAGACTTCTTTTTCATTCTGAACATCGACATGTGCGTCAACAATAATAATCATCTTCGTGAACATCATTTGCCCCATACCCCAAATCGATTGCATGACCTTCTTTGCCTGCTGCGGATATGATTTCTTAATGGAAATCATCGCACAGTCATGAAATACGCCTTCAAGCGGCAAATTAATATCAACGATTTCCGGTATCATCTGTTGCAGCAACGGTAAAAAAATACGCTCTGTCGCCTTTGCAATGTAGCAGTCCTCCATTGGTGGTTTACCAACGATGGTTGCAGGATAAATTGGATTTTTGCGATGCGTGATGCATGTAATATGGAATACCGGATAGTCATCAGCCAGTGAATAGTATCCTGTATGATCACCAAACGGCCCTTCACGGCGTAATTCATCAATCAGTACATAGCCTTCAAGCACAATTTCACTTGTTGCCGGAACTTCAACATCGATAGTTTCGCACTTAATAAGCTCGACAGATTTATGACGCAAAAATCCCGCAAATACCATTTCATCAATATCTCGCGGCAATGGCGCTGTCGCTGCATAGGTAAGCACAGGATCGGTACCAATGGCTACAGCCACTTCAATGTGGTCTTTACCCATTTCTTTATAATCGCGGAAGTTTTCTGCGCCGTTCTTATGTATATGCCAATGCATGCCCGTCGTATTTTCATCGTATTTCTGCAGACGATACATCCCCACATTTCGCTTACCAGTACGCGGATTCTTTGTAAATACAAGTGGCAGCGTAATAAATCTGCCGCCATCCTGCGGCCAGCACTTAAGTATCGGGAACTTATCCAGTGACGGATGATCCTTTATAATAACTTCTTTACATGGTCCATTTTTCACATAGTGAGGAAAATGAATTGCTCGTTTTGCTGTTGGAATAATTGAAAGAAGGTCCATCTTATGCTGCAATGAAATATACGGCAGCTTAAGAATTGAACGAACTTCATCTGCTACATCATCTACTTTTTCCACACCAAAAGCAATCGCCATACGTTCCATGCTGCCAAAAGCATTCATAAGTACTGGAATATCATACCCTTTGACATTTTCAAACAACAGTGCCACATTTTTACTGCCTTCCATCTTGGACACACGATCTGTAATTTCCGTAATTTCCAGTTCGCAGCTTACTTCAGTCGTAATGCGACGCAAAAGTTTACGACTTTCAAGCTCTGCAATAAACTCTCTTAAATCTTTAAAAGCCAAAACTATCTTCCCCTCTACTTGCGCAATATAAAGCGCACAATAAACAAACTAATTTCATAGAGCAAAATCATTGGCACAGCAATCATCGACTGCGAAAAAACATCTGGTGTCGGTGAAATGACTGCTCCAAGAACAAACGTCATGAAAATAACAATTTTGCGTTTTTTACGTAAAAACACAGACGAAACAAAACCCATTTTCGCCATAATGATAATAACGAGTGGCAGCTCAAATATAACCCCAAATGGTAAGACAAAGGCGATAACAAAATCAAAATATTTACCGATTGACAAAAGCGGCTGCAGATCTTCGTTACCAAATCCCAAAAAGAACTTGATGCCTGCAGGCAATACAAAGAAAAACGAAAATGACAGCCCGAGAAAAAATAAAAAAACGGAAGATGGTACAATCATACCAATAACCGCCCTTTCACTAACCGTAAGTGCTGGCAGGAAAAACCGCCACATATGGTACAATACAATCGGCGATGCCAACAGTAATCCGGCAAAGATCGACACTTTCATATATGTAAAAAATGCTTCTGCCGGCTGCATATAGTAAAGTTTACCTGCTGGTATCGTTAAATAATGCATGATTTCTTCAATAAAAAAATAACAGATAAGACTGCCAATGGCGATTGCAATAATCGAGCCGATCAACCGCTTACGCAGCTCCTCAAGATGGCAAATCAGGGACATGCTGCTCGTATCCTCTTTTTCTGCTTTTTCTGCCGTTTCTATCATTTTAGGCGTTTGTACAGCTTCTTCATAAGACTTATCTTCTGGCATAGAAAGCTCCTCACTTTGTTTCATGACTTACTGTATCATCTTTTTTTTCAATATGGTTTACAACCTTCATCGGTTTTGGTTCCTCACTTGATGCACTCTTAAACTCACGAATACTCTTTCCCACAGCCTTTCCGATATCAGGCAATTTCCCTGGCCCAAATACAACAAGTCCGATAATTAAAATCAATACAAGTTCCGGTACACCTAATCCAAACATACATTCCAGCCCCCTACTTTTTTACCTGCATTTACCTATTTACATTTCATGTTTTCTATTATACATTTACCCAAAGAAAAACTCAACGAATCCATAGTTTTTCTTTATAAAAAATCGTCTTTGCATAAACAAAGACGATTTAGCATTGCTTTTCATTATTTCTTTTCTTCCGGTTTTACAGTGGCTTCTGTCTTGACGATCTCTGCATCCACTGGTTTTTGTGGTGGAGTTGCTTCCGTTTTTATAACGGTTTCTGTCGTACTACTTGTAATATCTGTGGTCGCCTTTTTAAATTCATTAAGGCTTCTCCCTACAGCTTTACCTATTTCCGGCAATTTCCCCGGTCCAAATACAACAAGTCCGATAATCAGGATCAAAACCAGTTCCGGTACACCTATACCAAACATAAAAATCCCTCCATTCTTATCTAATGTATCCCATTTTTTTCTATTCGTCAACTATCTCAATATACAAAAAAGAATCTGTTTGCATCATTATATATACAACTTATTTTATTATAATCAAAATTCACGTGAACTAATATAATCTGCTGCCATATGATACGCTTCACGAATCTCTTCCGGTAAAGAATCCGGCAGCACGCTCTGTGCCATAGAAATATATTCATTTACCTTTGTCTGCGCAAACACAATTCCATCTGCTTCCTTCACAATATCAATCGCACGCTCCAGCATACCCTGCGTCATATTTCGATCCGTCACGATGCATTCAAGCTCGGCTGCATCCGGACTCGTTTCAAGTGCCCGAATAACCGGAAGTGTCACAATCCCCTGTAAAATATCATTTCCAGCTGGCTTGCCAATCTTCTGTGTACTCGACATGAGGTCAAGCAAATCATCTGTAATCTGAAATGCCATACCAATTGCATGACCATACGTATAAAGTGCTTCCGTTTCTTTTGCCGACAGCCCAGCAACAATCCCCCCCATTTCACAGCAAATCGCCAAAAAATCCGCAGTTTTCTTGGCAATACGCTCATAATACTCATCGACATCACGTGACGCCCTGTATATTTCCTTGTTCTGAATAATTTCTCCCGCGCTGAGATCACAAACAAGTTCTGATAAACGATTCGTTATGCGTTCATCATAATGATTCGAAGACACAAGAGAAAAAGCCCTGGCAAAGAGATAATCTCCACTCAAAATAGAAATTTGGTTTCCCCACTTTGAATTTGCCGTTGGTGTCCCTCGCCGTGTATCCGCACTGTCAATGACATCATCATGGACGAGCGATGCCATATGAATCATCTCAAGGGCTACTGCAAG
>DCFY01000099.1:0-8805 GCA_002315155.1 Megamonas sp. UBA1792 | reverse complement strand
TTTCCGCCCGAATTCACCAAGTGTGTACCAATTTCCGTTATGAGTTCTACAGGTGACTGCACAGCAGAAAGCATTTCTTCTTCCAATACGACTAAATCCTGTTTTATCACATCGAACATTCTATTTTCCGACAAATTCTATCACCTACAAGCAAAATATCCTAACTTAATAAGTTTACTACAAGAAAAGACATTTAGCAAACCATCCTCGGAAAAAGTCTGAAAGCATCTGCCTTTTTAGACACTCACTTTGCAGATTATTTTATCCGTCCCTCAATCTATATTTCTGTTCTTCTTCATATTCAAGCAATGCTTTCAATAATTTCCTTGATGAACTTACGTGATATTCCCTGTGAAAACGATAGGGAATAGCTGGCCTCTCCATCTTTCCACTCTGCAATATGGATGCCATCAGCATTGCCCTTTAGTGTTACCTCATTGTTGTCAGCTTCCATAACCTGTTTCCAATCATAAAACGTATAGTCACCACTGATATCTCTGTCAGCCCACCGTTTCGCTGCCATTTTATAGACGATTTTCTGTTCATCACTCACATACTGTACCTCAATAAAACTCTTATCCCGAAGCATAGCAATATAAGTCTTATGATAATTTTCTGGCAGGACATGTGGAATCTTCGTTGTAAATCCTGCCGCCTTACGCAGCTCCTTCATTGATGTATACTCAATAAATGGATTTGCCAGCTCCTCTTTCATAGTTACAGTCTGCTCAGTGTCCCCTTCTGCTGCCTGTCCAATTGAAGAAATGCTCATTGTTACTGCCACAGCACATAAGCCACTAACAAAAAGTTTTTTTATCATCATAAGGCCCCCTTATTATCTATTTTTTTTTGCCATACAATAAGATCTGCCAGTGTAATGTTATCGACAACACCAGCAATTGCATCATTGAGTTTTTCCCATACAAGCAGCGTTGCACATATTTCCTTGCGGGTGCATTCATTTACATCACCCTCCATGCAGGCAACTGGTGCAAGATTACCTTCAATAAGACGAAGAATCTGTCCCACGGTATAATTTTCTGGTTTTCGCATAAGCTTGTAGCCCCCTTGTGGTCCCCGGCTGCTCTTGACAAAGCCCGCCTTTGTCAGTATAGAGACAATCTGCTCCAAATATTTATCTGAAATCTCCTGTCTCACAGAAATATCTTTTATACGTACAGGCTTTTCCTCAGCATGTAATGCCACATCCAGCATAAGCCTGAGCGCATATCTTCCTTTTGTCGATATCTTCATAAAATCATCCTTTTCATCACGATTTATTAAATTCCACTATTCCTATAGGACTCTTGATTTTATCATACACTAACAAAAAAGACGCGTCAATCACCATAGCTCTCCTATTTTATTTGATATGAATTTTTCAAATCCTCATTGCTTTAGTTATTTCTGCATGCAAAAAAGATATCCTATAAATCAGCAATTTGATTCATAGGATATCCCCACAGATGAAAAAATCACTTCGTTTTCTCTTCCGTCACGACCGAGTTCTTCTCTTTTTCTTCATTGACTAGGTATTGCGCTGGATCAAAACCGATCTGGCTAACAAGCGTCGTCAGCTCATTACTATCAATAATAGACTCAATACAGCTCTCCTTATAATCCGAAAGATTGATTTTTCGCGGTGGAAAAATTGAATTTCCCCGTTTGCTTGCAAAAATGTAAACAACAGGTGTCCGCGTATGCTCAAACTCAATTTGCTTGACAATCGCATACCCCAGTGTGGTCTTCAACACAGTGCCAACCGGATAGATTGCAACATTGTCAAAAAACTTACGCAGCAACTCAGGATCAAACTGTCCCTGGCAAAACTTCGTCATAATCTTGTATGCAACACTTGGCTTATATGCTTTTTTATATGGACGTGTACTCGTTAAAGCATCATAGACATCCGCAACTGCAACGATACGGGCAAAACGGTGTATCCTGTTATCTGTCAACTGACTTGGATATCCCTTACCATCCATATGTTCATGATGCTGATTTGCAATCTTGATTACCGGCAAAGAAAAAGCATTAGCTTCTCTCAACTTTCGTTCGCCTATCTCAGGATGTTTACGCACCTTATCCATTTCAGCCGATGTCAATTTTCCTGGTTTATTTAAGACATCCTGGGGAATATAAATCTTCCCCAGATCATGAAGTAATCCACCTAATGTAATATCAAGAATTTCTTCCTCTGTACAGCCGCAGGCAATTCCAAGCATTGATGACAAAACAGAAACATTCACCGAATGCACAAATGTATATGAATCATGCAAACGAATATCCGTAAGCTGAACAAGATTTTTTTGCCGGGAAACAAGATCTTCAACAATCTTTTCTGCAATGTCCGTCAATGCTTTCATATTGAAGCGCCCCGTGGACTTTACTTCAGCAAAAATGTCAATAAGCCGATATATCACCTGCATACGTGTCTTTTCCTGTATAAGATCTTCCGGTGGTTGAATCTTCAGCTCTGGATTCAGCGATGTAACATTCAACGAAGAAAGTTCTAGTTTTTGTAACTTTTCAATATATTTTTCATCAAGTTCTGTACCCTTTGTCAAAAGCGTTGCACCCTGCGAGTTATAAATTCCCTGTCCGGTAACCATCCCAGAACGCAATTTTTTTGGAGGCAAATTAATCATATAAACACCTAACAACGAATTTCCTAAAAATCCATTTTATATTCAAAATCCCTTTTATGAATACATTTATTTTACAACAAATCGAATAAAATGCATAGATATTATTTATTAATTTTCTTTACGTTCATACCTGCATCCACTTTTATATAAATTCTGCCAAACTCTGCTGCACTTTGAGCAACTCCTCAGCCGAAACTTCACCGTCCATGGCTGCAAACAGACTTAAATAAAAATCATTTATCTGTTCCATCATCTGCTGGATCATTTCCCCCAAAGCATCATTCATAGCTGTTCTATATAGAACTTGTATACGATCCTGTTCTTTTTTCAGATATTCATCCGCTTCTTTATCAAGTACGCAATAAATCGCATCACACATCAATTTGTTTTCCTGTTTTTCAAAAAATGCTTTTGGATTTTTAAAATACGCCATTGCTTCTAAAAACAATTCTATTTGAACATTTTTAAAAGCTTCCTCAAATTGGATCTTTATTTCATTCTCACTTTCAAAAGACGAGAATGCTATGTCCGGATCAACTTTTTGGACCATTTCAACAAGCAGCATTTGCTGCTCTGCTATTATTTTTTCTGCAAAACGATCCATTCTTACCGTCATTGCCCGCATCTCCTGAGCAAAATCAAACCCAATTGCTTTGAGTAATTCATCAAGTGCATTTTTTAAAACCTTTTTCAGATCACGACCATCATCACGCAGAACCGCGGGATTGAATATTTCTCTAAAAAACTCATTGAATCGCAAAAACACCCTTTGCTTTGTATAATAAATCAACTCTTCTGTTTCCTGATTGATGCGTTGTTTTAGATTTTCTGCTGTTTCCTGCGCAAGAATTGCATGTATACTCGCCTTCCTGCTTTCGATACTTGCCTGCTTTTGCTGTTTCACTACAGCGTTTTCCTTCGTGCTGACAATAAGTTTTTGCAATAAATGATAAATACGCTTTAGCGCATTTTCAGATGACGCAGTCGCCAAATCTGCCAAATCATTTGTAATAAAATAATAAAAGTCCTCCTCAAAAGCAGGCATTCCAGAAACAGACCGCACGTTTCCCTCTTGTTTTCCCTGCAATGCATACAGACTCGATAGTGGATATACATGTGGATTTCTGATGCCATATTTTATAAGCTGCCCGCGAACATAGGAAACAACACTTTCTTTTTCTTCTTCATTTTCGGCCAGATCAATAGCATTTATCATAAAAAACATTTTATCCAACTGAAACGAATCCTTTACACGTCCCAATTGAATCAAAAACTCCCGATCCACCTTCGAAAATGCATGATTATAATACGTCACAAATAAAATAGCATCTGCATTTTTGATAAATTCAAAAGCTACACTTGTATGACGAGAATTAATCGAATCAGCTCCCGGGGTATCAACCAGCATAATTCCTTTACGTGTCAGCGAACAATCATAATAAAGATCAATCCATTCAACAAAGCAGGATTTTTCTTCCTTTACAACATAATCGCTGAGCTCCGTTATCGTTGTTTCCAACAGCCTGCCTAAACGTTCATAAAATACATCATACCCACGTATAAATGCCTGTAAAAAAATATAGTTTGTCTTTTCAGCTGCACTTTGTCGGCTTTGACTATCAATTTTTTTTATAATTGCCTTTACCTCTGCCAGACTTTTTGCTTGAAAATCAAACGACTTTAAGGCACGGTTTACATCTTCTAGCATAACCTGCTCTGTTTTTAGTTTGATAATAACGGTCCCGTGCGAATGTGATACATCAATTGGTTTGATTCTATTTATTGCTGCCGTTGTTGGATTTGGGGAAACAGGTAAGACCCGCTCCCCAATCAGTGCATTTGCAAAAGAAGATTTCCCGGCACTAAAGGCTCCAAACATGGCAACGGTAAAGCCTTTGCTTTTGAGCCTTGTCGCTTTTTGTTCCAGTTCATTAACTATTTTTTTGAAGCCCGGTAAATCCCGGACAAGTTCCGCAGTCTTCTGCAGTCTTCCAGCTGTATCCTTCATCCGATCTGATGATTCAATCGATACTAAACTTTTTTCTATAATCGTTTCTCTTTTTAAAGTGCTTTTTTTCCGCATTGCCTGCTCTATCTGTGACGTTTCACCTTCAATAATCTCCACTTCTTCTTCTGCAAGATCAAATAAATGCAAACGATCTTCTAGTAGGTGTTCTGCCACCGCTGATAAGGCTTTAAACTTTGCCTCTGCAAGATATTCGTCTGTCTCCTGCTTTTTCACCTGCTCAAGTGCGTTGAAATATCGTTCCAGACCCTTTTGTGTTTTAGCTAATTCCATCTGACTATCCGTATTTTTATCCTGTAAAACTTTTAAAATATCATATTTGAGCGAACCCAAGCTTCTTTCAGCACTATGCTTAATTTCATCTGCCACATTTTCCGTATAATTTATGACAGAAACCCCTGATAAGCGCGCCCCTGTTTTCACAGCGGCTGTTATTACTTCAGTTGAAAAATCGACCTTAAATTTCTGGATTTTTACAAGCACATCCTTGTCTTCTATCCGTTTTTCTTTTACGAATTGCAACAAAAATTCTTTAAGCGGCCACTCTACCTGTGATTTTGTTTTTTCAAGTATTGCTTCATAAAAGTTATGCAGCCTTTCCTGCTGTACCCTCCGCGTTTTTTGTTTTCTAAACAGCAGCCCAACTTTGAATCCCGCCTGGCGTGATGCAAGATAGGACTCACCTAGTTCTCTGGTTTGAAATGGCATTAAATAAGCATTATCCAGAATTTTTCTGACTGCAGAAAAAAACTCGCCTTCTGCTTTTTTATTTCCATCCACTAAAGCATTTTTTTCTACATAAAGATGATTATAGTTTTCTACTAAATTTTCCCGTTCAATAGGGGACAGCTCCGCCAGAATATTCCTGAACGGCTGGAGTAGCTGCGCATTCTTTTTCTTTATGGACTCTATATGATCTTTACTGATTTTTTGCAGCGAATGACTAATAGATTGCTGAAGAAGCACATCCTTCTCCTTTAACCGTTTCGCTAAAAATGTTTGCAGCTCAACAAATTGATTTTGTTCATGCATTTCTTCTTTTAGTGAAGTATAAAAAACCTCCATAGGTTTTACACCCCATGATGCAAATGATTCGATCACACTTTTCTTAAAATCTGCAAAGGAAAGTTCCTGCTCAGAATGCTTATCCACCTGATTGATAACAAGATAAATCTCTTTACCAGCCTCCACCAGCTCTTTTGTAAACCTAAAATTCAGCTCAGATTGAACATGATTATAATCCATTACATAAAAAATTATATCAGCAAGATGGATAGCAGACTCTGTTGCAACACGATGAGCATCCTCTACAGAATCAATCCCCGGTGTATCCATAATAACGACTTGGCGGGGCAGTTGCAAATCGGGATGACTGATCTCAATTTCCTGGATTTGATCTCCATCCTTACAATACTTTTTTACCATTTCATAATTATAAGGTGCACGATATAAACGAGATTTTCCCTTTTTGAAAACAACCCTTGCATACGCCTCACCAGATCTGACTTTCACAAGATTTGCACTCGTTGGAATCGGACTTGACGGCAGCAGGTTCTCACCAACCAGTTGATTAATCATCTTTGATTTTCCGGCAGAGAAATGTCCACAAAATGCAATAGTTACCTCATTTTTTATTAATTTTTCCGCCAACTGCTTTATCTTTCTGGCATTTTCCTGATCATTGTATTCACTTAAATATTCATACGCCGCTAAAAGCTTTCCCTTTATTGCCTCCATATTTTCCTGACATTTCGCAGTCTGATCCATAAATAACCGCTCCTTATAACAAACTTTATCATACATATATTTTATACCATATACTTAGGAATAAGCAACGTTTCATGCAATTCTTACGATTCATATCGATTAAACATAAGCAATAGGAAAAGCTCCTGCCTAACCATTTTGACATATACCTATGCTTATTTCTATAGTCCAATTTGCAATAACTTTTTTTTGACCAGTTTGCATCAATAGCTGCTGTAAGTTATGTGTATCATCATATATAAAAAACCTCCAGTATTAGTTTTATTTCACCTAATACTGGAGGTTTACACAATTGTTTTTTACTAACTGCTTTTATGCATTTGTTTATTCGTTTTAAATTTTAAATTTCTGTATGGCCTCCTGTAATTCAACTGCCAGTTTTGATAAATGGGTGCTCGCCGAGGCAATATCCTCCATTGAAGCAGCTTGTTCTTCTGTAGCAGCAGAAATGGTTTCCGTCTGCTCAGCTGTTTTTTCACTTTCGCTTTTAATGCCTTTTGTAGATGCTACCACATCTTCTGTTCCTGCTGTCAATTCTTCTGCCGCCGCTGAAATATCATGGATTTCGCCATATATACCTTTGACCATCTTTAATATCTCATTAAAATTTCTTCCGGCAATATTTACTAATTCCGCCCCATTCTGCACTTCACGTTTACTTTCATTCATAAAGGTAACCGCAGTTTTTGTCTTTATCTGCACATCGTTTATCAAAGCAGTTATATCTTTTGTAGCAACAGCTGACTGTTCTGCCAGTTTTCGTACTTCATCTGCAACAACTGCAAACCCACGCCCAGCTGACCCGGCTCTGGCTGCTTCAATAGCCGCATTCAAAGCCAAAAGGTTTGTTTGAGCAGCAATACTTGAAATCAGCCCTACAATCTTATCGATTTGGTTTGATTTTTCTTCTAGTTCTCCAATAACGTCTGAAGTATCTTCTGTCTTTTGCTCTATCATTCCCATCTGTTCTACTGTTTTTGCAATAGCATCACTGCCTGCTTGTGCCGTCTCCGATGTCGCTTCGGCAGATTTAGCCACTCCCACCGTATTATCAGTAACCTGATGAACTCCTTTTGCCATTTCTTCGACAATATGATTCGTTGCAATAGCAATTTCTAATTGTTTGTTTGCTCCTGCCGCCACTTCAGTAATCGATGCCGCAACTTGTGCTGATGCTAATGCGGATTGATCTGCACTGGCGGTTAATTCTTGTGACGCCGCTGCCAACTGCTCAGATGTGTTTAGTAATTGCTTAATAAGCGACCTGACATTCCGATTCATCTGATCTACAGCCTTTGATAATGTCCCAAATTCACTTTTATCTTCCATGCTTTTTTCTGTTATATTATTAGAAAAATCTCCAGATGCAATCCCGCCTAAAAACTTCACCGATTCCCCGAGCCGCTGTACAATTTGCTTTATAATCAAGATCCCCAAACCAGCCCCCAAGCAAACAGCCAAAAGGATAATCCCTATAAATAACATGCTCATTTTTTGCAAATTTTCTTCTGACTGCTGACTCATCTCTTTCGCTTCTTTTTGCGATATTTCCGATACTTCCTTTAAAATCTGCATTGTCCCATTTGCCAGCGTCTCTACTCTTGTTTTATATACAGAATGAGCCTCTGCATTTTTATTTTCCTTTGCCAGATTCAGGACAATCTCATTTACCTCTTTATATTTTACTATAATATCTTGTAATTCTTTTAACTTATTCTGTTGTTCGGGACTTAATGGCATCGCCGCAAACTTTGTCAAATTTTCATTGTATCCTTTTCTGGTATCCGCTATTTCTGTAAACAGTTTTTGGTTTTCTGAAACATCTGTTGTGAGCATCATTTCAAAAATATCACTTTGAATTTTTTGTATATAAACACGATTTTCATAAGCCAGTTGTATTTCTGTTAAATTATTATTATAGATGGCCTTTGTATATTCGTTACTTTTTTTCAAGTTGAAATATCCAACAATTCCAACAATCAAAACAGCCAAACTAAAAAAAACAACCAACATACTTAATTTTTGCTTGATTTTCAAATTGTTAAACCAGTTCATATGACATCGCTCCTCACCTATTTTGTAAATTTCCTCGACTAACTTTTACTATTCTACCTAAACAAGTGCATATGAAAAATTAATATTTTACAAATATTCCATCTTTTATTAGTACGTTTTCGTCAAATATTTACAATATCCTTTATTTATATTATAATTCTCCATTAAAATTGCATTTTTTTAAATTTACGTGAATACTTCATCATCTCTTACTAGAACAACTTTCTCTGGCAATAGATCTTACTGCAATAAAGACGGTTGCCAGTATTTAATTTATGACAGAGATTATCTGCTATCATATCGCCAATG
>DCFY01000107.1 GCA_002315155.1 Megamonas sp. UBA1792 | reverse complement strand
TTTACAGTTGAAATTTACGGATTTCGTTTTGAAGTTTTTCTGCCATCTGTGCAAGACTCTGACTTGCATTACTGATTTCCTGAATGGATGCCGCCTGTTCTTCTGTTGCTGCGGATACCGTTTCTGATTGTTCAGCGGCCTTCTTGCTCAGCCCGTCAATACTTTTTACGTGACTGACGATTGTTTGACTACTTGCTGCCATCTGCCCAATAGCTTTCGACATACCATGTACTTGTCCTGATACTTCCTGAACAAAGTCAATAATACGGCGAAAAGCATCACCCGTAGAAACGACTGCTTCGGTTCCTGTCTTTACCTGCTGGCTGCCATCCTGCATACTCAGCACTGCATTCTGTGTATCCGTTTGAATCTGCGCAATGAGATCTGCTATCTGCTGTGCAGCTTCCTGCGAGTTTTCTGCGAGCTTACGAACTTCCTCAGCGACTACGGCAAAACCCCGTCCTTGCTCACCAGCACGAGCTGCTTCAATAGCTGCATTAAGTGCCAGAAGATTTGTCTGTCCGGCAATGCCAGAGATTGTATCAACGATCTGACCAATTTCTTTTGATTTTTCTCCGAGCGTTGTAACAACCTGTGCCGAGTGTGCCGTTGATGTCTCAATCCGCTGCATCTGTTCAATAGCTTTTTCAAGTTCCTGACCACCGCCCTTTGCTGCATCCGAGGCTTCTGTGCTTTTTGCGGCAACTGCTTCTGCCTTGGTTGATACAGCACGGATATTCGATGAGAGTTCTTCAATCGCATGCGTCGCTCCATCTACCGCTTCAAGCTGCTTGCCCATGCCCTGTGCAACCTCTGTGATCGACGTAGCAACCTGTGCCGAAGCTTGTGAAGACTGCTCTGATGTTGCATTCATTTCTTCGGATGCAGCAGCAAGTGTCTGCGTAGTTTCATTTACTGAACTCATTAGTGAATGAACTTCTCCCCGCATATTTCGCAATGCCTCTGCAAGTACACCAAGCTCATCCTTCGTGTCAACACATATTGGCTTATCGCGGAAGTCTCCCTTTGCCATCTCACGCACAGATGCCAGCATAACCTGAAGCGGCTGCATAAGCTTATTTATAACAAATACAATGCCAAACATTATAATCAAAATCATAACAACAGATATTCCCGCCATAATCTTGAGAATTCGTGCTGCCGGGGCAAAAAGCTCTGCCTCATCAGCGATTGTCGCTACACTCCAGCCTGTTGTCCTGATAGGCTGATAAAAGGCAATTTTATTAGTGCCTTCTTTTGTCGTATAGCGCTGTATGCCGCTTTCACCAGCAAGCATTTTTGTTCCAAGGCTGCTGATTTCCTTATCATCAGCTTCACTGATTTTCTTTTTCATGATACTGTCTTTATCCGGATGGTAAATATAGGTTCCATCTTGTGAAACAAGTATACTATAGCCTTTTTCACCAATTCTCAGTTTTTCTACCTTATCAGCAAGTGCCTGTACATAGATTGCTGCCAGAATCATGCCGCTATTTTTATTCGAGTCATCCTTGATAAGCGCAATAGCATTTACAATGGTCTTTCCCGTAGCTTGTGAAACAACAGGAGAAGACATGAAGGCTTCTTTGTTTCCCTTCATGGTTTCTTTATACCAGTCCTTATCGCCAACCGTCATTGGCTTTGCACCGCTTTCTGCCTGTCCCCAAAGAACACCGGAATTATCAAAATAGCCCCAGCTCACGCTGTCATAAACATTCGGATACAGTTTTTGCATGAGCTGCAAACGATAGACGTTGTTCTTTGTTGCTGCTGTCGGATCGGCGATGGCATTGCGCGCAGACGGATTTGTTGCAGCCGTCTGTACTTCCAAAAGCCTTGCATCAAGCCAGCTGTTAATATTATCAGCAACTTCCACAGTTCTTTCATCAGAACTTTTTAAAATTTCTTCCTGCAGTACCGAGTCAACAAACTTATAAGATACACCTGTCAGTATAACAAGACCTACAATGATGAAGGGCAAGATCAGTAAGAGAATTTTCCCCTTGAGTGAAGCCGCTGTTTCGGTTGCTGCAACATTTTTAAATAAAGCTGCTTTCGTTTTTATCATGTGATCTGTCTCCTTTATTTCAGTTTTTTTATATCAACTGAATACATCTGCATCACTATGTTATCACAAAAATCACAGGCTGACCTGTTTTTGTGCTTATGATTTCTTAATCAAATCTTATTCTTTTGTTTCACTATCCCTAATACACTGAAAGAATTTACGATGAAAGTCATTTGCCTGCACAAGTGCCGTCTGCCAGTCGTCCTGTCCAACATACCAAAACTCAGCGACATAGCGACGCACACCAATTTCCCAGGCAGTAGAAATGATTGTGGCAAAATCCACATGTCCATCACCAAAAGGAATCTCACGATATTTTCCCGGCTGCGATTCTTTGAGATGAACCGCTACCATATGACCCGTCCCATTTTTTATATCCTGTACGAGGTTTGTGCCATAAATCAGAGAAGCATTTGTGATATTGCCGGAGTCCGGATAGACACCAAGATAAGGTGAGTTAACTTTGCTTACATAGCTCATTGCCTTTGTCACCGTATCCATAAAAGGAGTTTCCATCGTTTCAAAGCCAAGCACGATACCTTCTTTGGCCGCCATAAGAGCAGCTTTTGCAATGTTTTCTGTAAAAAATTCCTTTGTTTCGTCATTTCCTTTTTCATAGTAGACGTCGTATCCGGCCAGCTGGATAATTCGTATACCAAGATCAGCCGCCAGATGAACCGCTTTTTGCATGATTTCAAGACCGCGCTGGCGTACAGCCCTATCCGGATTTCCCAGTGAATATTTACGATGACCACTCAGACAAATCGAGCGGATAGGCAGTCTAACTGCCTGCATAGCATCACGGATCGCAGAGCGATCCGCTTTACTCATATCAAGACGCGCAAGCTTTTCTTCGGTTTCATCAATGCTCATTTCTACAAAATCAAAACCGGATTTTTTCGCCGCTGCAAGCTTTTCTGCCCAGCTAAGATTTGCTGGCATAGCTTTTTCATAAAGTCCAAGTACATAGTTTTTCATTTAATTGACACCTCTCGTACGAAAACAAAGGCCTGCTGCATAACAATGATTTGCATCAATTTATACATAGGCCCTTGAGATCACTAATTCATTTCGTGCCGCGGCCTACTCTGTCATGGGTCAGCAACAATTTGTTTACATTTACTTTTTCTGTCCATAATATGCATTGGGGCCGTGCTTACGCATAAAGTGCTTATCCAGAAGAACCTGCGGCATCGCTTCACGATTGCCTGTTAGCAGCTGTGTGTGGAAGTCCATCATGGCAATTTCTTCGAGTACAACCGCATTGTGCACAGCATTAAACGCATCGGTTCCCCATGCAAATGGTCCATGATTTTTGACAAGAACTGCCGGAACATAATCCGGATTGATGTCACCAAAGCGCTCAACGATAACCACACCCGTGTTGTATTCATAGTCCATTTTAATCTCTTCTGCTGTCATATCACGCGTGCAGGGTACTTCACCATAAAAATAATCTGCCTGCGTCGTACCATAGGTATTGATTCCCTGACCTGCCTGGGCAAAAATTGTTGCCCAGCGCGAATGGGTATGTACAACACCACCAATATTTTTAAATTCCTTATAAAGCTTACGATGAGTTTCTGTATCCGATGATGGATTGAGATCCCCCTCGATCTTCCTGCCATCGAGATCAACAACAACCATGTCCTGTGGACGCAGCTTATCATAGTCTACACCGGACGGCTTGATGACAAAAAGTCCTTTTTCCCGATCAATACCAGATACATTACCCCAGGTAAATGTTATAAGATTATGCCTTGGCAGCAGCATATTGGCTTCATATACTTGCTGTTTAAGTTGTTCCAGCATTCAGATTCCTCCTTAGTCCGTTACAATATAGAGTACAGCTTCGCCGACTTCACGGTCTGCAGAGATAATGATATCTCTGTCTTTTTCATTGATGACCGCCACGTTGCTCGGTCCAATATCCGTTGCAATCGTTGTTTTGATATATTTGCCATTACGATACTGAATATAGAAAAGATCTTTT
>DCFY01000042.1:10764-11078 GCA_002315155.1 Megamonas sp. UBA1792 | reverse complement strand
GTTGCAAATGTGAATCCGATTTTTGTCGATGGTGAGATTTCCGGGGTTGTCTCAGTTATCAAGAATATTACAGAGGTCCAGACGCTTATGGAAAAGCTCAATCAGATATCGGCAAAAGCGGAGTATCTGGAGCAGGAACTTTTGCGGACAAAGAAAACTGGACAATCCTTTGCAAATTATATCGGTCGCAGCGGCCGCGTTGTGGATGTTTTGGCAATGGCATCAAAGGCTGCCGGGGGTAGTGCTACAGTGCTTGTTCGCGGTGAAAGCGGTACGGGTAAAGAACTTGTTGCAGAGGGAATCCATTATGCCAG
>DCFY01000042.1:8205-10390 GCA_002315155.1 Megamonas sp. UBA1792 | reverse complement strand
GTACGACGCAAACTGGGAAAGTTTGAACTTGCGGATAAGGGCACACTTTTTCTTGATGAAATTGGTGAAATGGATAAGAATATGCAGGTGAAACTTTTGCGGGTGCTGCAGCAAAAGGAATTTGACCGCGTAGGCGGAGAGGAAACCCTGCATGTTGATGTACGAATTATTGCAGCGACCAATCGTAATCTAGAGGATATGGTCCGTCAGGGAACTTTTCGTGATGATTTGTATTATCGACTGAATGTCATTCCCCTTTTCCTGCCAGCTCTTCGCGAGCGTATTGAGGATATACCGCTGCTTACAGAGCATTTTATTGAACGCATCAGTGCAGAGGCAGGCAAAAATGTGCGTGGAATTATGCCGGATGCCATGGAAGTGCTTATGGACTATAAATGGCCGGGCAATGTTCGTGAACTGGAAAATGTAATCGAACGAGTCATTACGCTTATGGATACGGATTACATTACATTGGATACATTGCCGTCTTATCTTACAGGCGAGACGGCTATACGGGAGGTCAAAAGCTTTGCTTCGGATGCAATACTGCCGTGGAAAGAATATGAAAAGCAGATTATTGCTAATGCGTTGAAAAAGTGTGGCAGTTTTAATGCAACGGGAAAAATGTTGAAGCTTACTCATAAGACCGTTGCTGCGAAAGCAAGAAAATATGGGTTAGTATAAAATACTATGGTAAAAAGTAACGACGTGTAGTAGAAAGTATCAATAATCTGGCAAAACTTGATACTTTTTACCAATGACTATGAAAGTAAAATTTTGTATTTTCACAAATCAGGGATGGAAACGGCGAAAGTAAAGGAAATATTAAGAAATTGTAAAGACTTGGATTAAAACGGAAAGTTGGCATAAAAATTGCATGTTATATTACTGACTGGTTTTTGCGATGAATTGTAAAAATCTTGTCAGTAAACAGCAGGGATGGCCTTTTGCGTGTCGAATATAATGCGAGGGTTCCCACGCAAACATAAATTAAATAAATGAATGGAGCGATATTATTATGGAAACAAAATTAACGATCACAAACAAATCAGGTATTCATGCACGTCCGGCATCGATTTTTGTTCAGGCGGCGACAAAATTTAAATCAAAGGTTACAATCACAGCAAAAGGCAAGACGGTTGATGCAAAAAGTATTCTTATGATTATGAGCATGGGTCTTGTCAAGGGAACAGAAATTATAATCAAAGCTGAAGGCGCTGATGAAGCAGACGCAATCAAGTCACTTAAAGATCTTGTAGAATCCAAGTTTGGCGAAGAATAAGAAAAAGTGATGAGCTTCGGCGGGGAGATTTTTCTTCGTCGTGCTTTGTCATGTTTAGAATATTGTATAGAGGTTTGTATAAGTAAGAAAAGACGTATTTGTAAAAATAAGAGGGGGAACCAGAGAAATGCCAGAATGTTTGCGCGGTAAAGGTGTTATCAATGGGATTGCAATCGGTAAGATCATGCTTGTGGGGCAGAATCTTGATGGCTATTTAGCCGATTACAAGCCAGGTACCAAAGAAGATGAAAATGGTAAGGTTGAAGCAGCACTGAAAGCTGTTACGGAAATATTACAGGGAAATGTCAAGACACTGAACGAAAAAAAAATGCAGGAACAGGCAGCGATCATGGAAGCTCATCGTATGATGGTACAGGACCCGATGCTGTCGGATTCTATTCATACAAAGGTTGGCGAAATGGGAAGTGCGCCGGAAGCTGTACTTGCAGCAGCCAAGGAATCTGCGGCTATTTTTGAACAGATGGATGATGCATATTTCCGTGAACGTGCAGTTGATATTCGTGATGTCGGCAAGCGTATCGCAAAATATATCCTTGGTGTAAAAGAACCGGAAATCGGTGATGGTGCAGTGATTCTCTGTGGCCACGAAATCGAACCTTCAGTTATAGCTAATATTCCAACAGAAAAGATTGCAGGTGTGATTCTTGGTCAGGGCAGCACGACCTGCCATGCGGTTATTATTGCAAAAGCAAGAGCAATACCGACCGTTGTCGGTCTTGGTGAAAAAATTAATGCAATCGCTGATGGGAATAAGGTTGTTATTGATGGTGAAACGGGTGAAATCACCATTAATCCATCGGACGCTGTACTTGAAACCTACAATAAGAAAATCGAAAAGCAGCTTGAGCTCAAGGCACACTATGCAAAGCTTGCGCCGCTCCC
>DCFY01000042.1:5898-7834 GCA_002315155.1 Megamonas sp. UBA1792 | reverse complement strand
CGCTCGGAATTCGTATTCATGGGCCGTCAGGATATTCCGACAGAAGATGATCAGTTCAAAGCATACAAAGAAGCTGTAGAAAAATGCAAGGGACATCTTTGTATTATTCGGACAATGGATATCGGCGGCGATAAACCACTGGCATATCTTGAAGTTCCACATGAAGAAAACCCATTTCTCGGCTGGCGTGCAATTCGCATTAGTTTGCAGCGTCTTGATCTGTTTATGCCGCAGCTTAAGGCAATCCTTCGTGCGGGTGTCTATGGTAAGGCTGCAATTATGCTGCCAATGGTAATTAATGTTGCTGAAGTCAAGCAAGTTAAGGAAATCATAGAACAGGCAAAGATTGAACTTTCTCATGAGGGAAAACCGTTTGCTGATAATGTACAGGTGGGCATTATGGTTGAAACTCCGGCTGCTGCTGTTATGACACCTGTTCTCGCAAAGTATGTTGATTTCTTCAGCATTGGTACGAATGATCTTGTACAGTATACGCTGGCAGTTGACCGTGGAAATCACAATATAAGCTATCTTTACAATCATTTTAATCCAGCAGTGCTTATGCTTATTCAGCGTACGATTAAAGCTGCACGTGATAATGGTATTTGGGCGGGCATGTGCGGTGAAATGGCAAGTGACCCATACGCAGCTGTTGTCCTTATGGCTATGGGAATTGACGAACTCAGCATGAGTGCACCATCAATCCCACGTGTTAAGGAAAAGATTCGTTCGGTCAGTTCAATAAAAGCAAAAGAAATTCTCGCTGGTGTAATGAAGCTGGAAGACGGCGATGAAATCAAAGAGTATCTGCATAAAAATCTGTAATACAAGGAAACAAGAAACAGCCCGGAGCGTTTGCTTCGGGCTGTTTCTATTATGACTAAAAAATTATAATAAGGGCGTTTACAGTTAGAGAAAATAAAATAATTGATAAGGGTATTCTGCTAAAATTGAGTAAAATGGCATAAAAAAGAAGGAGTTGATTAAGAAATAGAGAAATATTTAAATAGTGGGAATGTTTGTATAAAAATACAGGGAGAAAAGATGAAATAAATAATTAGACAAAAATAGCATACTAAGTATAACATTTTTGTTATATAACAATCTTGTGTATGCCTGTATTGTATATTTAAACAGAAAAATAAATAAATTTACAAAAATAGTGGATTTTATTTTATGGTTTTGCTATTATTGTAATGTATTAAGATACATTTTATACATGTGTATGCTTTTTATAAGGAAGAGTATCTTTTTGCTTGTGGTATAGAAGGACAACGACTTATAGAGGGCTATTATGTAATGAAATGTTAGAAATAAACTTTTTTGAGCAACTAAATAAACGTCTTTATGACGACCAAGTAAGCTGGAGGGACAAGAATGAAATCCGAAATCACGATCAAAGAAGCACGATGCAAAGGCTGTGGGATTTGCGTTGCATTTTGCCCGAAAGAAGTTCTCGCTCTGGATGAGCTGGGAAAAGTCCATGTTAAAAATGGCGAAGCCTGTATTGCCTGTGGGCAATGTGAACTGCGCTGTCCGGACTATGCAATTTTTGTAGATAAGAAGGTGTCCATATGACAAAAGCCAGACTTATGCAGGGTAATGAAGCCTGCGCGGAAGGTGCTCTTGCCGCCGGTGTACGCTTTTTCGGCGGTTATCCAATTACACCCTCAACCGAAATCGCCGAAACGATGGCGAAGCTCCTGCCGTCTGTTGGCGGTACGTTTGTTCAGATGGAAGATGAAATCGCCAGTATGGGGGTTGTTCTCGGTGCATCTCTCGCTGGCAAGAAGTCCATTACAGCAACAAGCGGTCCGGGTTTCTCCTTAAAACAGGAACTTATTGGTTATGCTGCCTGTGCTGAGATTCCGATTGTTATTGTTAATGTACAGCGTGTGGGTCCCTCAACCGGTCAGCCGACCGCGCCATCACAGGG